>JBJTHA010000261.1:0-3393 GCA_046094265.1 Cytophagales bacterium | reverse complement strand
CGCTGCGCTTCGCCACCCGAAAGCGTAGTAGCATGCTGGCCCAACGAAATATAACCGAGGCCCACCTCACTCAGGGTTTGTATTTTGCGCAGGATGCGCGGCTGGTTTTCAAAAAATGTTACCGCTTCCTCCACCGTCATGTCCAACACATCTGAAATAGACTTGCCTTTGAAGCGAACTTCCAAGGTCTCGCGGTTGTAACGCTTACCTTTGCACGTTTCGCAGGGCACATACACATCGGGCAAAAATTCCATTTCAATCAAACGAAGCCCTGCGCCTTCGCACGTTTCGCAGCGGCCGCCCTTTACATTAAATGAAAATCGTCCTGTTTTATAGCCGCGGATTTTCGCCTCCGGCATCTGTGCAAACAAATCTCGAATATCGGTAAACACACCTGTATAAGTAGCCGGGCTTGAGCGTGGTGTGCGGCCAATGGGCGACTGGTCGACTTCAATTACTTTATCAATCAGCTTCAGCCCTTCAATTTTTTTGTAAGGCAACGCTTCTTTTCGCGCATTGAAAAAATGTTGGTTAAGGATCGGGAAAAGTGTTTCATGAATCAATGTTGATTTGCCGCTTCCTGAAACCCCCGTGATACACGTGAGCGTAGCCAGCGGTATATGCAAGTCAACGTTCTTCAAATTGTTTCCGGTGGCACCAAGCAGTGCCAGTTCTTCTCCCGTTCCTTTTCTTCTTTCTTTTGAAAACCAGATGCCAATTTCTCCACTGAGGTACTTAGCTGTGGTACCGTTCGATTTTAGAAATTGAGAAGGAGTGCCTTCGGCTACAATGCTGCCTCCATGCCGCCCCGCACCAGGCCCCACGTCAATGATATAATCTGACTCAAGCATCATTTCTTTGTCATGCTCCACCACAATTACAGAGTTACCTAAATCGCGCAAGTCTTTTAGTGCTTTGATGAGTTTGACGTTGTCGCGGGCGTGTAAGCCGATGCTGGGCTCATCCAAAATATATAATACGCCCACCAGTTGTGTGCCTATTTGTGTGGCCAATCTGATCCGTTGCGCCTCACCTCCACTTAACGTGCGCAATGGCCTGTTTAGGTGCAGATAATCTAAGCCTACATCTAACAAAAACCCGATGCGCTTGCGTATTTCTTTCAGTACCTCTGCAGCAATTTGATTTTGTTTGTCGCTAAGGCGCGCCTCCAAACCGTCAAACCATTTCTTTAAATCTGAAATGTTAAGGTTTGCGAGTTCGGCAATATTTTTATCATCGATTTTGAAATGAAGCGATTCTTTCTTCAGTCTTGCTCCGTGGCACTCGGGGCAAACCTTGGTGATGGTAAAGTCGTCTACCCATTTTTTGATGGCGTCACTGCCTTCGTCTTTTTGTTTTTGTAAAAAGTTGACAATCCCCTCAAACCTGGTGTTCCATTCGGTGCCAGGATACTTCACCGAAGCGACCGCCACGGGTTCGTCATCCCCATACAGCAAAACCTTGAGCACTTCTTTGGGAATATCTTTTATAGGCGTGGTGAGTGTGAGCTTATACCTTTTCAGAATAGCTTCGATCTTTTTGAAAATCCAGATGTCGCGGTATTCGCCCAACGGCAAAATACCGCCACGGCTGATGCTTAACTTCTTATCTGGTATCACCGACTCTTCTGTTATCTCTTCAATTTCTCCTAAGCCATTGCACAACGGACACGCACCATAGGGAGAGTTGAACGAAAAATTATTGGGAGCAGGCTCATCGTACGATAAACCTGTTTTGGGATCCATTAAAAACTTTGAGAAGTAATGTAGTTTTTTGGTTTCTTCTAATAGCATTACCACCCCTTTTCCTTCCTTCAATGCAGCATTTACGGACTGGCCAATGCGGTAGCGGTCTTTAGTGTCGGGTACAATCCGATCAATCACCAATTCGATATCATGAATCTTAAAACGATCCAATTGCATTTTGGGTGTAATGTCCATCAATTCACCATCCACCCGCACTTTTGTGTACCCTTGTTTTCGGATTTGAACAAATAGCTCACGATAATGACCTTTGCGACCCTTTACCACAGGCGCAAGCAAGACTAATTTTTTTCCTGCGAAATTATGGATGATGGCATCCAAAATTTGTTCCTCGCTTTGGCGGACCATTTTATCTCCTGTTTGGTACGAAAAAGCCTCGCCTGCGCGTGCATATAGCAAGCGCATGAAATCATAAATCTCCGTAACGGTGCCAACGGTAGAGCGCGGATTGCGCGAAGTGGTTTTTTGTTCTATGGAAATAACAGGGCTCAGCCCGTTGATTTTGTCTACATCGGGTCGCTCCAGGTTTCCAATAAAGCTGCGCGCGTAGGCAGAAAAGCTCTCCATGTACCTCCGCTGGCCCTCGGCATAAATCGTATCAAAAGCCAAAGAAGATTTTCCGCTGCCGCTTATGCCGGTGAGTACCACTAGTTTGTTTCTAGGGAACGAAACGCTGATGTTCTTGAGGTTATGCTCGCGCGCACCAATGATTTCTATGAATTCGTGGCTGGAGAGGTCTACGTTTTTTTGTGGCGATGATGATTTGGACATGGAAGCTAGCTTGCAGAAAGTGCAAGCACGCAAGCTACAAGTTTTTGAGAAATTAAGTCAGTTAAAATTCGAATTCTGCGTTGAGCAATGGAGACCGAATCTTACCGATTTCTTCGCTTATTCTATTGTATAGGCTATTGTTCAATGCAAAGCCTAAAGCCAGTTTGGTGTCGGGGTCTACAATCCAATATTCTTGGACGCCAAATTTTTGATACAAATCTTTCTTCTTAGTCAAATCGTATTCCCTATTGCTCGGTGAAAGGACTTCAATCAATAAATCGGGTATCCCTTGATAACGGCCTTCTCGATCGATTTGACTAGGATTTGTTTTCAGTATGACAACTATGTCGGGTTGCACTGTGTTTTGCATTTCGTCTAGTTTTACATCAAATGGCGCAATCACCAACTTGCCAAGTTTGTTGTCCTTTAAATATTTTCTGATTTGTGTTGAAATTTCAAACACAATGTCTCGGTGATAAAAACTTGGAGCGGGCGACATATAGATTTGACTTTCAATCAACTCGGCCAAAGTACCTTCAGGAAGCGTTTCGTATACCTCCATAATTGTTCTGGGCGGACTTTCGATGATGATTCCCATACCATAAAGATACAAAATTTCAATTTGTGCTGTTAAACCCACTTGAAGAACAACCCAATTTTCCATGAATGCCAATGGTTTAGGTGCAATTGCCAAAAAATACTGCCTTAGCAGTGTTGCCTATCCCAACTTTTTCTTCGATCTTTAAGCTACTGCTGTCTCTTCAACATGAATAAATAGTATGCCGGCAAACATGAATTTGCCACTCAGAAATGTAAAAAAATGAAACGACATATCGCCTCTACCTCACCCCCTAAAAAA
>JBJTHA010000260.1:0-7666 GCA_046094265.1 Cytophagales bacterium | reverse complement strand
ATTCCAAGTATTCCCGCAAGCGTGTAGGAAAATCCTAAGTACAAAATAAGTGTGGTTAAACTGACAGTGGTGTATGAAAAAGAAAGGATCAATACCACTGTTTGAATGATGCACAGCACCAAGTCCATCCAAAAGATTTTTTTAATGGCATCGATAACAAGAAAGCATTTCCGTAAAAAATCATGTATAAGAAATGCATTGATAAAGAAAATAGCTTGCCACCCGAGCATCACCGAAGAGAATTGTCGAAAGTATATTAATGTCAGCAGTGAAATGGTTATGATTACCAACAAACCTACCTGTGCATAAAATGCAAAACTTAGGTAACTTTCCTTTTGTGGTTCTTTGGCATAAGCGGTTTGAAGAGGTTGAATGACCCACGCGTTGCAAACGCTTACTAAAAGGTATACTGTTAATAATAGTGCTGAATAAAAACCAAAATCAGCGATAGTCAGTAATCGTGCAATCGCGAATGTTACAATAAAACTGCTGCCGCTAACAAGTGCTTGGTCCACAAGTACGAGTGCGCTTTTTTCTTTAAGAATAGTAAAAGGAATTTTCATTTTTTGATGGCGCTTCGTAAAGGCTTTGTTATGTGAGTAATCCACGTATATACTTCAATGAGTATATTTGGATTATATCCGGCTCGATTCAAAATAAACCAAACATGGGGTAAAGAAAATTCCTTTTGAAGTAATCCTATTTTTTCAATTTGCCGAGCGGGAGTTTTTCTGGAATCCAAAACAAATAAATTAACATCTACGCAACTCATCAGCAACAACCCCAATGTTTCGTTTTCCAAAGCTTCGTTGTCAATCAGAATTAATTGATAGTCATTCAAAAAGTTTTTGAGATATTCCTCTACGGAGACTTTTGTTAGATGCCTTGACTTTAATTGGCTAAGATTGACATAGTCAAGAGTTGATTCTATAGATGTTACTAATTCGCGTTCAGCTAAACGATCACTTAAATCTATGACTAAAACCTTTCCTCCTTGCAGCGCAAAGGCTTTTGCTAAATTTTCAACATGAAAAGTTTTCCCTTCCTGATGGCTACCCGAACTGATGGCTATGATTTTTTTATTCTCAAGAACACCTTTCATTTCTAATTGAATAACTTCTTTTAAGAAATGGACTTCTCTTTGTTTCGTATTCAGTAAATACGGGGTTTGCGCAGCAATGGGTATCAGTGAATTTTTTTCGATAGTATAGGCATCGTTTACTTTGGCTTTGGCCAGGTGAATGAACAATATGAACAGAATTGATCCAATCATGGCTAGGATACTTGAAACGATAATGATGATAGGTCGATTGGGCGATACCGGTACGGACGATGGTTCAGCAGGTGAAATGACTCGGTGAAATGCAATTTTTGCAGCTTGGGCAATCTCTGCCTCTATTTTTTTCTCATTTAAGAAATTGTAAGATCGTTGATAGATTTCAAATTCACGGTTAAGAATGGTAAGCATTTTCTCTTTTTCTGGAATTCCAATAAAAACCTTTTCTGCCTCTTCAATTTCTTTTTCCAAGCGATTATGTTTGGTTTGTAGGTTTTTGTGTGTGTTGCCAATGCTTTCAATTAAGTAGTTACTTAAATCTTTTATTTTTGAGTCAATTACTTTCACTCGGTCGTCCTCTGGTGTAAATGTTATAAGCAGGTCTTTCTTATCGGCTTGTAATTGCTTCATTTTTTTTATGATTTCAGTCGATAGAAGGTCCGTAAAGGCTTCGAAATTTGGGGCGAGTGCTAAAAAATCGCTTTTGCCAGCTTGGATGTAGGAATCCAATTCGCTGATGGCACTAAGGTTCATTTTAACATTTGCAAATTGAATTTTAAGCTGCGCAATTTTTCTCAGGTCGGTTTCTGTTTCCTGATGGATATTAATGATGTCTCGATCGCTGCGATACCGCTGAATTGTTTCCTCAGATTGATCTAACTTTTTAGCGATCTCATCGATACGATCGTTTAGAAATCGAACAGTGACTTGTGCAGCCCTATACTTAGTGTCAATATAGTCGGTGATGTAACTTTCCGCCATTTGATTTACCAAACGCGAAGCCTTCTCTGCAACAGGGCTTTTAAAATTAATCCGAACGACTGCAACATCTTTATCAACAGCGATTACATCTAAATGGGAAGCTATCTTCCGAATTAGTTTCTCTCGGCTTAGGAACTCAAATTCGTAGTTGTCGACCAAAGAAAAATCGGCTTTGGCTGATATCACCCGATGATTCAGTGAAATTGTTAACTGACCATGACCAAGTTCCAACCGTTGACCAAATGTGCCCTTCTTTATCTCTCCCGAGGCGGAAGATGTTAACGTGAAGTTTTTCAAAGAGTGAACTTGCAGAAGAAAACGCTGATCATAGGCTTTGGGGCTGGTAAATTTTCCTTGAATGATAAAAGGTGATTGATGATATAATTCTACTTTTCTTACTTGTCCAATTCGATATACTTCAAGGTCAAAATCAAGATTATCCAACACTTTATTAATCAACACATTTGATTTTATTACCTCTATTTCAGCAGTGATTTTATTTGAGGTGGCAAAAACATCTAGGTCTTTAAACAAATTGCTGCTGGGCACACCTTCACTTACATCTGCTAACTTTAGCTTTACTGTGCTCTCGTACATGGGCGTAACGTACGTGAGGTATTTGCGTGCACCTGCTATTGCCATAATCATGGCAAAAAGGATTAGAGGGAAACCTCGTAAATATGGTTTGATTAATCTTAAATTTTCTTCCATGCTAAAAAGTGCCCATAAGTATAGCGGCTGCAGTAATGGTGGAGGTAAATGGTATGATGGTTGAGATTCGTTTATCAAATGTCTTATGCCGCTTAGACGGAACAATCACAATATCACCGGGATACAGCTGAATATTCTTGAATTGATAATTGCCCGATTGGGTTAAGTCAATGTTGGCGACTTTCACGTGCAGGCCTTGTTGGCGTAAAATCTTTATTGATTTAAGGTTGGCATAAAACTCAAATCCACCTGTGCGCGAGATCATTTCCAGCAAGGTGTTCCTGTCTTTGTCCACTTGCACTACTGAGGGGTTGCGTACCTCGCCCATCACGGTAATTTGTTTGTTCAATATTTTTACATCTACCACAGCGTTCACAATCCAATTTTTGTAAATCACTTTCAGTGTATCTTTCAACTTGGGCACCGTGAGCCCTTCCACTTTTAAAGAACCGTATTTAGGAACTTCAATGTTGCCAAGTTGGTCAACGAGCAACCACTTTCCATACACTTCGTTGGAATTGTATATTCCGTATGAAGAACCAACACTCAATTCATCCTGACCCCAAACGCTAATGCTTACTTTATCGTCTTTTTGAATGATGTGCTCATAGGTTGAGTTGTAATGAAATGAACTATCCAACTTTGAAAGTTTTGGCCCTTTACTTTTTCTCGACTCGAAGACATTTTGTGTTTTGCATGACGATAGTAAGATGGCGGCTATCCAAAACAGTAGGATGATGGGTTTGGAAAGCTTCATATCAATGTCATGATAAATTTTTTCCACGTTGGCTGATTTTCCTTATCCAGTTCTTGTCGGATAACCGCAATGCGCTGAAGAACATAATCGATTTTTTTTCCCATATCGTTATTTTTTACGATGTAATCGAATGCTCCGTATTTTAAACAGCTCACGGCAGTTTCTAAATCTTCTTGCCCTGAAAGCATAACCACAAAAATGTTTGGGTCGAATCTTTTTATTTTTGTTAAGACCTCAAATCCAGAATGCCCTCCATATTGTAATCCAGGATAATGATGTCCGGGTTTTCATTGATATGATGCAGGCAGTCGGTTCCTGATAGGAAAGTATGAATGCTTTTGTAGCCCAAGTTATTCAGTTGTTGCGCTACAAGGGCGGAATGAAAGGGCTCGTCATCTACTAAAAAAATTTTAAGGTTTGTATATGATTCCATCGGTTTTGTTTTTTTCGGCACTTGTTCCAAGTTGATGCCAGTGCGTAACTAATTGATAACGAATACTCTGTATTTGAACCATTCGATTGGTTTCCAAGTGGTGGAAGTTTTTTCCATGCTCGGGATTACGTTCCACCATAGAAATAGGCTGAAAAACAAAAAGACCCGAGGCAAATTCTCGGGTCTTAACGTGTACTCTGAGGATAATTTACTTGAGAATGATCAACCTGCTGGAATAGGTCTTTCCATCGATGCTGCGTACCTGAGCGATATATACCCCGTTGGGTAAATCACTTACATCCAACGTTAAAAATGAGCTGTTAGCTTCCATTCTCTTTCGTACGTTTCCTTGTAGATCCATTACAACAGTTTCCAAAATATTTATCTCCGATTCTTTTTCAGGTTTGACGATGATGGTAGTGTGATTATCATGAACCGGATTTGGAAAGAGAAGGAGTGTTCCTGACGGAGCGGATAGATTATTGAAAACCGTGTGCATTTCGGTATTTGTAATGATCGGTTCATTGTAGTCAAATACGATGCTGGCACTATTTTTAATCACTCCTTTGGCATCATTCCGCGTACGGACTTGAAATTCCACAAAACCTTTACTCTGTACGGAGTCAATACTGGCCAGAGTAAGATTTATTTTGGGAAAACTAAAAATTAATACATTTCCTTGAAGGCTCATTCTTAACCCTTCATGACTCGAATGGATATTGGATAGGCTTTGCAGATCCATTAATGAAGAAAGTGTATCGATGAGTGTAACAAAGGACGTCTCATGATTTCCAAAATTTTCAAAGTGAATCTGATAGGTAATTGGTTGGCAAGCCAGTATCAAGTGTTCGGGGCCTTGCCCTTTCGGTGAAGCAACAAGGATGTTTGGATCAATCGATCCAACGATGGTATGATTTGTTATGAATAGGTTGTTTTGAATGTTAGGCTCATTGGTAGTGGTGGTGATTTCGCCCTTCACCACTATTTCATCGCCCACCATTAGGTTAAGGGTTACGCTATCCCTGATTTTAATGGTTTGTATTTCATTAGCTGCCAATTGCGAATAGTTCCAAAAGTACTCATAGTCACTTCCGTTCGCTTGGCGTTTGTTCCATGCAGGCTCAGTCTTTTTGAATGGAAGGTTTTGAGGTGCTGTTATTTTTACTTCAATATCCGCGGCTTCTTGATTCCCAATATTTGATACTTGCGCGAAATGATCTTGACCAAATCCTCTGCGCAAAGCGGTAGTAAACAATGCGATACCGGCATCAGCGCAATTGCATAATGGTTTGATACCAATTTCACCTAATTGTATGGTCTGCCCAGAAGCAGAAATGGTTACATTTAACGATCCCATACAAGTTGCTTCGTAGTTGGCATTATTGATAAACCGTAAGGTGTAATTGCCCGGAGCTAGTTTTGAGGTTATATTACCATTGGCATTGGTAAAAAGTGTGAGATTCAACGGATTCACCAGAATAGATTGATTGACTAAAGGTGTTTCTCCTGAATCTCTTATGCAGTTGCTATTTGAATCAACATAAAAAGTTGCTTGTACCAAACTTCCCGCTTCTTCGGTAATAACTAGATTTTGATTGGCTGCTAAATTAGTAATGACTTGAGTGAACCCGGAAGGCCAATAGATCATCAATGAGTCTGCCCTTGATGATGAGCCAAGTCCAAAATGATTTCGATAGCTACCTTGGCCACCAATTCCTGTTGAACTGGTAACTTCTTTCGTTTGCCAACGTCCGTTGCTTTTTACGCGCAGCTTTGCGCCAACGGCTGATTTATTTGAACGCTCTCCAACCAATTTTATATAGAGCCACCGATTGGCATTTCCATTGTTCCAAAAAAGGTAATTAGGCTGGTTGCTATGGGTAACACTAACTAAATCGAGGTCTCCGTCTTTGTCTAAATCGGCCCATGCATGCCCCATGGCATTACCATAGTTTACGGTAATGGCTTCGTTCTTTTTTCTAGTAAATGATCCACTACCGTTGTTGAGGTATAGAAATTTTTCGCCTGCGTCATTGTTCACATACAGATCGAGGTCACCATCGTTATCTATATCGGCAAAACTACATCCATGAGAATGTCCCCCGTTGCTAACTACTTCAGATGCGGTAACTTTGCTGAAGGTGCCGTTTCCCTGATTTAAATACAGGTAATTATTCTTAGCAGATGCATTTGAAACAAATAAATCTGCATACCCATTTCCATCTATATCGCCCCAACAACTGGCCACAGAGTAGCCACCTTCTTGCGAAATGATATTGTTAACAGACTCAAATTGACCATTCCCTCTGTTGCGGAATAATCTATTTTTTCCGTTTTTATTGTTAGGTAAAAAAATATCTATCCACCCATCATTGTCATAATCAGCCCAGCTGGCACTTACTGAATTGCCGGGAGTTTGCGAAAGAACGGAGTTGGTTTGAAGGGAAAAGTTTCCATTTCCATCGTTATGCCAAAGTTCATTGAATTTTGTAGGCCAGTAGTTGCAAAGAAACAAATCTATCAGTCCATCCTTGTCATAATCTACCCAGTTGGCACTGTGGTAATAAGCAGGTTGCTGAAGGAATCCTGCACTTTTCTTTTTAGTAAAGGTTCCGTTGCCGTTATTAACATACAGTCCATTCGGCTTTTCTGTGTTGTTTACCACTAACGCATCCAAGTCGCCATCATTATCAATATCCGCCCAACTGCTTGAAATACTGATGGCGGCATCAGTAACTACATCTCCCGAAGTAATTTTAGTAAAGGTTTTATTTCCATTGTTTCGAAATAGGTGGTTGCTTTTTGTTTTATCACGGTCGCTTATAAAAATGTCGTCCCAATTATCATTATTATAGTCAACGAGGCTAACCGTCCATGAGTCTGTCAGCAAATTATCCCAAGCTGAATCCGTTGACTTTGAAAACAACAGTTGACTTTGGTCGGAAGAGTTAATGAAAATCCCTTCGGATGAAACAGCTTGTAAGGTAACGCCATCTACGGTGCCCGTTACCTGTGCAGTAATAGTGCCCACCGAGTTGCCAATGAATAAATTACCCTGGTTGTTCGAGACGGTTGCTATTACCGAAGTTGTAAATGAATACGTTTGGCTAGACGGGATAGCCGGCAGATTTGTAAAGGTTGCCGTTTTTGAATCATCGCTAATCGCTGCATGTTGAACAGTTCCGGAGGGGCTGTTGAATACCGATGAGATGACCTGCACATTACCTTCTACTTGCATCGATGCGCTTGCGTTGTTTATTGGTAATTGGGTTTGAACAATCACCTGTGTGACAATGGATGACGTGTCGCCAGGAATAACGGCATAAGGCGGCATATTGGTTTTCAAAGAAAAATCTTGCGACTGAGCCGTTCCCAAGTAAGTCATCCAATTGTCGTTAAAGTTGGTATTGAAGACACTTACGGGTTTATCCGATTCTACAATTAAATACGGGCGCTCCGGCCCTGCGGCAATGGTACCTGTTCCGTTATAGATGTTTTTCCAATCCTGCAGGGTGAGGTAACAATCAATGTAGCGCTCGGGAGAAATATCAAACGTTCTAAAAAAATCTGTTCCGTTGGTGTACGCATCTTTTACCGTAACCCTTGCACCCGTTCGAGAGGATATGTAGAGGTGACTCAATTGCTGATTAAACAATGCTCCGGTAAAGGGGTTTCGTACATTATGTTCATTTCCCGGAGGGGCGATGTATGCAATAAACTTTTTACC
>JBJTHA010000259.1:0-4014 GCA_046094265.1 Cytophagales bacterium | reverse complement strand
CAGAACATCGCTGTAATTGACCGTGGAGACAATTTGTCCAACGGAATTGTAAATGGCCAACCGGACGTCTGCCCTGGCGTCCAAATTGAAGGTGACTTTTACGCCTGAGCCAAGACCACCGTAAATGGAGTACAATTCATCAGGCACAATCGGGTTAGCGCTGCTTGAGGTATAGAAATCAATGTTGTCTAAATAAAGGTTATTGCCATTGCCGTTGGTCACCACAAATGCGAGCCGCACATTTTCTTGGCCCGCGTAGTTGTTCAAATTGATGTACTGTTTTCTCCAATCTGTAGCAGTGGTAGGAATCCAGGCAGAGTTATTACTGATGATGGAGAGCACATTCCCTGATTGATTGTAGAGCACATCTGAGAACGTGAGGCCGCAATCAGTAGAGCCAAAAATGCGAAGCGATTCATCTCCTTTTTGGGCTTTGGCGTAGCTGATATTAAAGAAAAGACTCGCCTGAAGAGCATTTCGGAAATCGAGTACAGGGCTTACCAACCAAGATTCGTCACCTCGTTGGCTGTTGGTAAAACAGTTGTATACTAACGAATTCTTATAATTGGTAGACGTAAGCTGCCAACTTGCCTGTGATGGTTGGCTTAGAATGGTCCAATTATTTTTTGTGTCGCTATCAAAACGTTCGCGTAATGGAATAATGTCTCGTTGTGTATTCAGCACTACTGTTTGATTAACACTGTTATTGCTCAACACATTGTCAGCGGTGCCGTTAGGCTGTTGTACAGAGATTGAAATACTGTTGCTGCCGTTTGATAGATCGAGGGGATTGATGTTGAATATCTTTTGTTCATTGATCGCCAATGATTGATTGAATGATTGCAAAGGCAAACTTTGGCCGTTTAACACGATGGCTGCCGAAAAGCTTGTAATGGGCACATTGCCAATATTTTTTACCAGTACGGTGGGCGAGGGGCCGCCCACGCAACTGACGGGCGAAGGAGACAGCATTTTAACTAATGCCACATCGAGCCAATTTGTGTTGACGATACGGACGTTGGTAATGTACAGGTTGTTGCCGTTTGCGTTGGTCCCATCAAAAGCAACTTGAACCGAACCCCCCAAAAATCCATCGAGCGAAACGACCTCTGTTACCCATTGCGCATTGTTTAGCGGTGTGTAGTTGTTGTAATCAAAATCGGTTGTAGCCAGTTCATCATCTGATTTCGAAAGCAGTTCAACTGCGTTAGTGAAGTTGCAATTGGTGGTGGCCAATACGCGCAGTCGCTCGCCAGTTACCCCCGGGTAAGGTGCATAAGCTCGTTCAAAGATCAAGGTAGCCTTACTACTCGAAGTCAAGTCGATTACCGGTGATGTTAGTAAATCTGTTGCGCCTACTTCCGCGTAGTCATAAAAATCGAGGTAAGCGGCCGTTTTTCCGCTGGGTGTGGTCACCGTTTGCCAAGTGGTGAGGCCATCAGGATTCACAATTCCCCAGTTACTTTGGCTGGCAAAGGTTTCGAACAACGGCAGGGAAGATGCAACGGTAGGAGTGCTTGCATTAACTGTTCGGCTATTATTTTGCGCGTTACCATCGCTGGTTCCATTCGTTTGAAGAATGTTGAAAGTAAAGGTTGCATTGGTACCGGCAACCAACGAGATGGTAGAAAAGGTAATAATTGTCTCTTGCGCAATCAATAGGTTCAATGAAGGCGAAAGCGTTTCGATAGGCGTACCATTGCGAACAAGTTGAATTTGCGCAGACGTAATTGCATTGGTGCCATAGTTGCGTACTTGAATAGAGGGTTGAAAGGATCCTGCACATTGGGTAACCAATGGTGCGATAATGTTTTTAATCCCCAAGTCGTTGGGCAACGTACTAGGTGGTAAATTACCAGCCGACAATAACAGACTTGCTCTGCGCGGACTGTTTTGAAGTACAATAGACATGCGGCTTACTTGCCCTTGTGTAAATAGGTTCATGCACGCATCGTTCGTGTAGTCGAGGTAGTTTTGAAACATGCGTGGCTGCTGTGGCGATCCGCAATCCAAGCGTGGGTGCGAGGGACAACCCGAAGTGCTTGCGCTTTGAGCAGGTGTGTCTGATACAAAGTCTGTGGCAGTGCAATCACTGCCATCTCCCCAAATGTGGCGCAAGCCAAAAAAGTGGCCCATCTCATGCGTTAGCGTCCTGCCTTTGTTATAGCGGGAGTCCAAATCAAATGGCCCATCATCTATGCTGCCAAACTCTCGATAGTTGATTACAATTCCATCCGTCAGCCTTTCGTTTGATGATCCCTCCAAACCCGGTAAAGTTGAAACTGGGAATTGGGTGTAGCCTAAAAATCCGGTGAGGTTACACACCCAAACATTGAGATAGTCTTCAGCCGGCCAATAGCTTTGAGATTTTAACTGAAAATTATCTGAAAGGCTCCAAGTGGTTTTTGTTCCTTGCACGCGCCTAATGCCGTTGGTTGCGATGCCGGTTGGGTCTTGCTTTGCGAGCACGAACTGAACATCAAAACTGCCGGCCACGGATTGAAAAGCTGTGGGCGTGTTGGTGCGATCTGCATTCAAGCGGTTGAAGTCGTTGTTCAAGACATTGATTTGTGATAAGATTTGCGCATCAGAAATATTGACACCCGTGCCAACCGGGTCACCGTTGTGAATCACGTGCACTACCACTGGAATGACAAATGTCGATTGCGTTTGGTTCTTGGCTTGTGTTTTGAGTTTTGATGCGGGGCCCATCTGAACACGCTTCATCCAATCTTCGAACTGTTGCTTGGTTTCGCGCTTTGGGTTGCCTTTTGCAAGTTGCGTTTCATAGGCCACCGTGCCGCAGCGCTCTTGTGACCATAGGGTTTGGAGGTTGCAAATCAAAAGCGCAAGAAGAGAAAGATACTTCATCGGCTTGGCAAGATACTTTACAATTCAGAACAAACCATTAGGTCTTTGCCCATGTAAAATGGTTTAATGGTAGATGTGAATGGGGTTGAGATTGGTAACCTAGTTCGCAGAGAGGTTCACCACTTCGATAGATTGAATCTCGGGCACGGCCTTTTTGATGGCTTCTTCCACGCCTGCCTTAAATGTCATCGTAGACATAGGGCAGCTGCCACAGTTGCCTACAAACTCCAATTTCAAAATATGATCTTGATTGAAGCTGAGAATTTTCACGTCTCCTCCATCTGCCTGCAAGTATGGACGGATAGAGTCTAGCGACTCTTCAATCCGCTTGGTCATTTCTTCAAGCTTTGTGGTGGTGGCAATCATGATAACACTTCAACTTTTTTGCTCGATGCAAAGGTAGCATTTCTGATGGCAACTTGACGTGCCAAATTTTCGCCTAAGTTTTGGAAAGCCTCGGCCATGGGTCCGCCTTTCATCACTGCCGGAAGGCCGCTGTCACCGCTTTCGCGGATGCCTTGGACCAGCGGAATTTGTCCCAAAAACGGCACGGCATATTTTTCCGAAAGGTTCTTGCCTCCGTCTTTGCCAAAGATGTAATACTTGTTGTCGGGCAGCTCTTCCGGTGTAAAGAAGGCCATGTTTTCTACTATACCCAACACCGGCACATTGATGGCAGGCTGCTTAAACATGGCCACTGCCTTTACGGCATCTGCTAAGGCTACTTTTTGCGGTGTGGTCACAATCACGGCTCCGGTAACGGGTACTGTTTGTACCAGCGTCAAGTGAATATCGCTGGTGCCGGGCGGAAGGTCGATCAACAAGTAATCCAATTCGCCCCACTCGGCATCACTGATAAATTGCTTCAAAGCAGAACTGGCCATCGGGCCACGCCACACTATTGCACTATCGGGCGGTGTTAAGAATCCGATCGAAATCAACTTTACCCCGTATTGTTGCAATGGTTGAATGACATTCTTGCCATTTATGTGTTTTACTTCGGGCTGTTCGTATTCACAATTGAACATAACAGGAATCGAAGGCCCGTAGATGTCTGCATCTATTAACCCCACTTTTGCACCGGCTTGTGCCAGCGCTACTGCTAAGTTGGTTGTTACAGTAGATTTGCCTACACCACCTTTG
>JBJTHA010000258.1:0-8069 GCA_046094265.1 Cytophagales bacterium | reverse complement strand
ATAAGCATAGCCTTCGCTATTATTATCCAGCACCAATGCTTGGGTTATATTCTGATTTATCCTTCTTCCAAAAAGCGTGGGATCAGTAGGATTTGGCGCCACGGTGGCTGGATATTGTGGACGGCCATCTCCGTCAATATTTCGGATTGACCCATTGAAGTTGGCATCACGCACATAAATAGCATTCAAGTCTTTGGTCAAAATCGCTTCTAAAGTTGCTACTATACCCAAAGGTAGGGATTTATCAATTGCGATGTTTGTCCTCCAAACCTGAGGAAATTTAAAATTAGGTACTGTGGAATTGATCGCAAAAGTAGGCGATGGACCTCCGTTGCTGGTAAGGGGCACAGGGCTAAATGCAAAACTATTCGCGGCTGTTCCGGTGGCATTTATCTGTCCAAACAAAAGACCATTGTTGGTTACTTGATTTGATATCCAAACAAATGGGATTCGACCTGTAAATACACCTGTTCCCCCACGTACTTGCAGGGTTTTATCTCCAAAAACATCCCAGTTGATACCCAACCTAGGGGAGAATAACGGAGTGGTTTCTGGCAACTTACCAACTTGTATTTTTTCTCCACGACTAAAAGTCAGCGCATCGCTAATTGGATTTGATGGCAAAGAAGTTGGGAATACTGGAAAATCAACTCTTACGCCAGCCGTGATTTTTAGGTTGTTTATGCCGGTGTACTCATCCTGGGCATAGAAACCCAACTGTGTCGCACTCCATTTGGCCCCCGGCTTAGGATCGTCAGCCAATGCCGAATACTGTAACAGAAACTGGGCTGGCCCATTGGTTGCTGGCACTGGGTTGGTGACATTATCGATAAAATTCTGAATACTGTTAAACTGATAAACCCCATTTATCTGTTGGTTAAACCGGTTATAGAAACTAAAAAATTCGTTGGCGGTACCAATAGAGATTGTGTGCTTTGGTAGGAAAATATTGAAGTTATCGTTTAGTTGAACAATGTCCTGATCTAATTTATTGTTCGGTGTAAATGGCTCGTTACCGAAAGTAGTTAGTGTATTTCCATTAGGCCCAACAATATCCACCGTAGGAAAATTGGCAAGTGTACCTCCGCCAAAAGCCTCTCTGTAATCGCGGAAGGCTGTATAACCAACAGTGAGCGTGTTAAAGTACTTATTGCCAAAAGAACTATTTAACTCGGCTATAAAAGAAGTTGAATTATTGTACTGTCTTTGATTAGAACTTGAAAATGGTAAGGCGTTAATACTATTGCTTCGCTGAAAGCCCGAACCTGGAGGAGGCGACCCGATACCACCCGATGAATTGACGGTTTGATCTCTGTAGGAAATCAACTGATTGAAACGGGCTGTAAGCTTATGATTTTGATTAATGTTCCAATCTATTTTTGCCAGGTACTTCTCGCTTTGGGTTGGCAAATCTACGTTATCATAAGTTCCCGGATCAAACACCCATCCTTTTGCAGGGTCCAGAAGAAAGTCCTTCAATCGAGCAAGATTTGTCGGAGAGTTGTACAACGGATCAGCCTTATCGGTAATCGCGGTTTGTTGATTGCCGGGTGTATTCACCGGAAACACTACCGAAGGAGTGATAAGCTTTTCGTTTTCATAGTTTACAAAGAAAAATAGTTTGTTCTTGAGTATTGGTCCTCCCAACCTAAAGCCGTAACTCTGAGTACTAAAGTTTGCGATCGGCTGCTCAATCTGTCCAATCTTCTTTCCAACCATATCCTGATTTCTAAAAAAGCCATAAACCGAGCCACTAAATTCATTTGTCCCGCTTCTTGTAATGGCATTAACTCCAGCACCTGTAAAGGCGCCCTGACGGACATCATAGGGTGCAAGATTGACAGTTATCTCTTGAATTGCATCCACGCTTATCGGTTGTGAATTTGTTTGTCCGCCTGGCAGAGCACTTAACCCAAAAACGTTATTGGAGGTGGCTCCATCAATAGAGAAGTTGTTGTACTGAGCACTTCTGCCTCCGAAACTAAAACCGCCTCCACTTCCTGCTTGGGGAGTTAGCGCGGCAAAATCTAACAAACTTCTGGTAATCGTTGGTAACCTCTCAAACTGTTCTTTACGAATGTTTGTAGAGGCACCAGTACGATCTGCATTCAAGACGTTGTCTCGTTCTGCGCTAACTTGGATTTCAGATAACGTTGTTGAAGATTCGCCTAGTCTAAAATCCAATGTGAAGTTTTGACCTAGAGATAGTTCTATTCCAGTCTTTGAAACATCCTCATATCCGACAAAACTTGCCTCTATAGTATATGGCCCACCTACTCGCACCGCGGGCATTATGTATCTGCCATCGGAAAGCGTAACCGATCCATACGTTGTTTTCGATGGCTCGTGAGTGGCTATTACATTTGCCCCTGGGAGCGCTTCGCCTTTAGAGTCTGTAATTTTACCGCTAATAGTAGCGGTCGTAACGCCCTGCGCCCGCAGCCCAAAAACAGCCGCTAACAACAAAGAACATGTCAACAGTAAATTTTTTCTCATAATCTTGGAATTTAAGTGGCGCAAAAGTATTGGTTTTGCGTCACTCAAAGCCATATTTTTTCTTTAATTATTGCGCACAACTTTTTAACAATTACTTAACATTGGCGTGCGAATTTTTTTTCGGAGTTGATTCAATCATTTGGTATACAATAGTTTACTAGAAACTAAACAAAATATTTCTCAATTAAAAAAACATTTTTGCCCGTGTTTATCACAGCAGATAACGTAGCTAACGCCTAGATTGAACTAAGTTATTGAGAAGAATACTAAAGGCAAGGGAACTGCTCAACCAAGTTAACCCCAGATTTTGCAGTAGAATAAAATAGTGACAAGGTGTGTTATATTTAAACCAAACGATAGAGAACTTTGAAGAACCTGTTCGTAAAATTTCGTTTAATGAAAGTTTAATGCGATTGTTTCGAACTTTTGGGTACGAACGGGTAAATCTCATGACTAGCCGATTACCACTTTTGGGATTTCACCGCTTCGCTGGCGAAATGCTCACAACAATCGCTTAATCGGTCTGGTAAGGCAAGTTGGTCCCCCTCCCCCTTTTACACTAATTTCTTGGCCATCGTATTCGTGCACAACACAGCCCGACTGTATCAAGCCTTGCTTGGTGCCAGGATTGCCTTTCACCATCACCACCTCACGCGGAGCAATGGCCAGCACATTGCACCCCATCGAGTCCCACTCATTGTCGGGAACCTCTACAAAAGAAAAGCCACGGTTGATCAATTCATTTCTGAAGGAGATGGGCATGAGAGATGAATACACAACGGCCAAATCCTTGTCCACAGGGCTGAGTACGGACATAAGGTGAAACACATCTGAGGAACCTTTATAATGTGGCATATGTGCCACCACCACTTCAATGCCTTTGGGTTCAAGTAGCTTTTTCAGTTGGCGGATACCTTCAGGATTGGTGCGGTAGGTGTGGCCCACCGCCAAAGTATACTCATCCAGCCATGCCACATCACCGCCCTCTAATGTACCTGGTGCGGTGATCATGCCCAACACTCGAAGCTTAAAGTTTTCGAACTGCCTTTGCTGGGCGGCTGGTTCAGGTGCTCGTGCAGGTTTGCCCATATTAAGCACAATCATTCCAAAATCAGTTGCAATGGTTGCATCGCGACAATAAATCGAGTCCATGGTGACGGTTTCGTCTGCCGGCAACGCAAAGACAGTGGCACCAGTGGCGCGGATCAAATCTTCGAACACAGCGTACTCTTGCAGTGCAAAGTTTAGATTCGGCTGTGCCAAAAAGTTGAGTGCTTGCCAATGTTGCTGCACGTGTTGCTCGTTCACGAAAGCAGCCGCAACCGGTTTGATAATGATGGAATTGAGTTTACCAAATTCTGAATGGCAAGTTGACTTCATTTTTCGATCGGGGTTGTTTCAAAGCCTTATTTTGACAAGTTCGATGGCACATCGGTGAATAAAAAAGTTTGCAAGTTCTCGCATCAACCCAGCGCAATCATCAGCATTAATTACGCACATCCAGCCCCCAATTCAGCTTTTGGCGAAGGGTATTAAAGTAACTTTGGTTTTCTAATCGAACCAGTTTCACCTTAAATTTTTCCTTGGATATTTTTAACCGAACCGATTCATCCACCGTTTCGAAACGCGAATCGAGCGAGACAAGGTATTTTTTGCTGCGCCCTTCTATGGTTAGCGTAATTTCAGAATCATCGGCAATTACAATAGGCCGAGTGCCCAAGTTATGCGGGCTAACCGCGGTGATAACAAAGCATTCTGATTGAGGATTTACCAAGGGCCCACCACAACTCAACGAGTAACCGGTAGATCCTGTGGGGGTGGCTACAATCAGCCCATCAGCCCAATAAGAATTTAACAGTTGGCCATCCACATGCACGTGCACGGTAATCATGGATGATGTGTCTTTTTTGGTGATGGTGAAATCGTTAACGGCAAAATTGAGGTTGCCGAACAGTTTTGGAGAAGACGCAAGTTTTAATACTGATCGACTATCTATTGTATAATGACCATTTAAAAGGGCATCTACCGAATCTTCCATGTCTTCGCGGCTATTGGTAGCTAAAAAGCCCAGCCGACCAGTGTTTATGCCCATGATGGGGACTTCGGTGCGCCCCACGTAGGTAACGGACTCTAACAAGGTGCCATCTCCGCCTAACGAAAGGAAAAAGTCGAGAGGCCAGAGGTTATCGCCTAATTCAAAGGTTTTGAGTTTATAGCCCGCCACACGCGATGTCTTAAATTGACGTAGGAACTTAGAGGACACCCATATGTCCGTTCCTGTTCTTTTTAAGTGATCTAACACTTTTTCAATAAAGCGCGTGGATTTGTTTTGAAAATCTTTTCCATGGATACCAATGCGCTTCATGTAGCTGGTTTATATTTCTAGGTAACGGAGCAATAGATCGATTTTCTCTTTCTCGTGGTTTTCGTGTTTGGTCTCTTTGTAGCGGGCTATTACGCGGTAGTTGAATCTCTCTAGGGTTGCCACAATCCGTTTGATGTCAACTTGGTTGATTTTTATTGTGAGCTTGATTTTGCCCTTATCCATGGGATCCTCCATCATGGTGCTACTGATGATTTTGGCGTTGTTTTCTTCTACATACCGGCTGATTTCTGCGAGTGAATAATCCACCAAGTCCATTGATAACACAATAATGGCACCTGGCATTTGCACAGAGGCCGATTGGGCAAAAGTTGCCAGTATATCTTGAAGCGTAATAACACCCACGTACTGGTTTTCATCATTGAGCACGGCCACAATCTGAAGTTTGTTGTCGCCAGCAATTTTTAAAATGTCGTAAAAGTGGGCATCGGGCGGCACTGCGCATTGTGAGGCCACCAAGTCAAAATCGGCTAGGTTCTTTTCTATGTCGTTTGACTCTAAGATGATTTCTTCAGAAATAAAACCCAACAGGGTACCGTTGTTCACCACTGGCAAATGATTGCACCTGAATTCTTCCATCCACACGATCGCTTTGTGGGCGTCATCCGTCACTTTCAAAGGCGGTATCATGTGGTTGATCAATTCTTCGGCCGTCATTCCAGCTAACTTTTTACTAAAAAATCTTCTACTGCCTTGTTGAACTTATCCGGATGCTCCATCATCGGGGCATGGCAGCACTTATCAATAAATTTCAATTCTGAGTTGGGTATCAATCGATTAAACTCATGCGCCACCATTGGGGGTGTGATGGTATCATTTAAACCCCAAACCAACAATGTGGGCACTTTGATGCTCGGTAGCTCCAACGCCAAGTTGTTGCGTTGCGCAGATTTAGCAATCGCTACAATGCGCATGCATTTGGGTATGCTCTTGGTGGTTTCAAACACTTCGTCTACCAATTCTTTAGAAGCTACCGTGGGGTCGTAAAACGTATAGGCTACTCGCTCGCGTATGTAATCATAACTGCCTCTGCGGGGGTATGAACCGCCCATGGTGTTTTCAAAAAGACCAGAGCTACCCGTGAGTATTAACTTCGTCACTTTGTCAGGATTTTTGAGTGTGTAGAGGATGCCCACATGGCCGCCCAAAGAATTCCCCATGATCATTAGTTTGTCCAGCCTCATTTCTGCTACAAAGCGCTCCGTAAATTCGCGCAATCCCTCCAGGCCGGCTTGTTTGATGGGCATTTCATAAATGGGCAGCATCGGAATCATTACCCTAAAATGCTTTGAATAGTGCGTTACCACTCCTTCCCAGTTGCTCAGCGCCCCAAATAAACCATGCAAAAGCATTAGCACTTGGCCTTTGCCTTCGTCTACATATTTGAATTCGCCTTGTTCTTTTACGTGCAGTGCCATGTAGCCTGAACAATTTTCTGATAAGTAACTAAAAAAATTTGAACCCTAGAACTGTCTGAATATTTCTTTAAAAAAAGGTATCAAGTCGCCCACCCAAGTTGATACTTTTTGTGCCAATTTAGCTACTTGTGGGTATAAAAATGAGCCATTGATCCAATTTTGAGGTAGCGATACGTTCAGCGCATTGGCTAACCAAATTACTACGCTTAAACAAAATGCATACTTAAAAACACTTAAAACTGCACCCGCTATGGCATCTACTTTGCCCAAAAAAGTATCGTCCATCAGGTGTTTAATGCGGTCGCCCACAAAGAGGGTAACTACAACCACCGTTATAAAAATGATGGCAAACGCCAGGTACGGTAAGAATTTTTTGTCTGCATTGAACTCATTCTGTAATACCTCCATTCCCCAGCCGATACATTTGAAGCCCGCAAGTATGCCAAGAACGATGGCGAGCAAATAGAATAACTCGAGAAGAAAACCACGTTTATAACCCAAATAGGCTGCCAATGCCAACAGCAGCGAGATGACAATATCCGCTTTACTCAAGATGCCAATAATTTTTTTACCAGCTCTGAAATTAATTTTCCATCGGCCTTGCCAGCCAATGCTTTGGTGGCAGTGCCCATCACCTTACCCATGTCTTGCGGGCTTTTTGCCCCTACTTGTTCAATAATTTTCTTCAGTTCTGCTTCAACTTCGGCTTCCGAAAGTTGCTTGGGTAGGTAACGGCTAATGACTTCGAGTTGAAAATTTTCTTTCTCTGCCAAGTCGGTTCGGCCTTCTTTTTGAAATATTTCGGCAGATTCTTTTCGTTGTTTCGCTGCCTTCATCAAAATTTTGTTTTCGGTATCGGCCGCGATGTCTCCACTAGCGCCTTTGTCGGTTTCTGCCAACAATATCATGCTTTTGATGCTGCGCAGCGCCTCCAACTCTTCTTTGTTTTTAGCGAGCATCGCCCTTTTAATGTCGTTATCAATTTGCAGTTTTAAGCTCATAGTTAATTAAGTCTAAGTAGCACAAAGTTACGCATCAGCGACAAACAAAAAACTTCGCCAGGTTTTGGTATGAGTAAACTAGAACCGCATGTCGGTGATATTGCTGACTAACAGGAGGGAGCGATAAATTTTTTCACATTGTTTCGTTGGATCGGAACAGTCTTGCAAAACACACTTAACTTCGGTATTTTTTGACGCACCTCACAGCAATCCCCAGGAAAGGGTTGATGACTTCACCTAGCCCGCGTATGCGGCCTGCGGTGGGGGTTAAGCTTGGCAAACTCAGCACCCGGTGTCGAATTTGAAACGGAATTGAACCCACTCATTAGCTTTTTACAAAATTTTATCATTACATTTGAGTTGTTAATGAAGTAAACCCATCTGAAAATAGCACACTCCGGTGCGTTAGTTGTAAGTCTGGAATTATCGAGTTAGCAAGAACATTTTTCACTTAATTTTTAACAACAAATGAACATTTATGTAGCCAACATTCCCTGGAAGGCAACCGAGGAACAATTGAAGCAGTTATTTGCCGAGTACGGTGAAGTAAGCTCTGCGAAAATCATTATGGACAAAGTAACGCAGCGCAGTCGCGGTTTTGGCTTTGTAGAAATGGCAGACGATTCTGCTGGCAAGCAAGCCATCAACTCGCTTAACGGTTATGACTTCATGGGCAAGAACCTGGTCGTAAACGAAGCCCGCCCTCGCGAAGAAGGCGGTGGTGGAAACCGCGGTGGTTATCGTGGCGGCTTTAGAAGAAATGAGTAATAC
>JBJTHA010000257.1:0-2698 GCA_046094265.1 Cytophagales bacterium | reverse complement strand
GACTATAACTTTAGATAATTGCGTAGTGGATTGCCTCAATTTAATTAAGATTTCGGATGTTACGTTGCTTATCGTAGCGGTTTCGTACCCAACACAAGTTATCTTTAAAATGTCGCTATCCGAAACAAGCACTGAAAATTCACCATCGATATTTGCGCTCGTGCCTTTTAGGGTTCCCAAAATTCCTACAGATGCAAACGATACGGGATCTCCGGAATTTAAGTCTATTATTTTTCCATTTACTCTCTTTTGCCCAAACCCGCTGGCGGAAATAAAAATCAGTAGTAAAAGCAAGTATTTTGAATTCATAATCTCTTCTGGTTTTTTTACTTACAGAAGTAAACTATCATCACACTAATGTAGGAATTAACTACTTCGCATACGCCACACTTCTCATCTCGCGTATCACCGTCACCTTCACTTGTCCAGGATATTGCATTTCTTTTTCAATTTTTTGCGAAATGGCAAAACTCAGTTCCGCGGCTCGTTCGTCTGTTGCTTTTTCGGCATCTACCATCACGCGCAACTCGCGGCCGGCTTGAATGGCATAGCATTTTTCCACACCCTCAAAACTCAAGCCTACCTGTTCCAACTCCTTCAAGCGCTTGATGTATTGCTCCATTACTTCGCGTCTGGCACCAGGGCGGGCGCCTGATATCGCATCGCATGCTTGCACTATGGGCGAAATGATGCTGGTCATCTCAATCTCATCGTGGTGGGCGCCAATAGCATTGCAAACAACCGGATGTTCTTTGTACTTCTGCGCCAATTCCATGCCCACAATGGCGTGTGGTTTCTCCAATTCCTCAGGCCACACTTTACCAATGTCGTGCAGAAGGCCGGCACGCTTGGCCTGCTTTACATTTAAGCCCAATTCAGACGCCATAATGGCGCACAGGTTGGCTACTTCGCGCGAGTGTTGTAACAAATTCTGACCGTACGATGAGCGGTAGCGCATGCGGCCCACCATTTTGATCAATTCAGGCGCTAAACCGTGAATACCCAAATCAATCACGGTTCGCTCGCCAATCTCTACAATTTCGTCTTCAATATTCTTAGACGTCTTGGCAACTATCTCCTCAATGCGGGCAGGATGAATGCGGCCGTCTTGCACCAAGCGGTGTAGTGAAAGTCTTGCAATCTCCCTTCGCACGGGGTCAAAACCTGAAATGATAATAGCTTCCGGTGTATCGTCCACAATAAACTCCACACCAGTGGCAGCTTCTAACGTGCGGATGTTACGGCCTTCCCGGCCAATAATTTTTCCTTTAATGTCATCACTTTCGATATTGAATATCGATACGCAGTTTTCCACTGCGTGTTCGGTGGCGGTGCGCTGAATAGTTTCCACCACAATCTTTCTTGCTTCTTTGGTGGCACTCAACTTCGCCTGTTCGATCATCTCTTTGATATAAGAGTTGGCTTTGGTCTGTGCTTCTTCCTTTAACGATTCAATTAATTGGTCGCGGGCTTGGTCTGCCGTCAATTTGCTGATGCCCTCCAAGATTGCCACTTTCTGTGCGTTGAACTTGTCAAGTTCTTCTTTACGCCTTTTCACCAGTTCATGTTGCTGAGCTAGGCTCTGGCGTTCTTCGTCCAGTTCGGTTTCTTTGCGCTTCAATGTTTCCAATTCCTTCGATAACTGACCCTCGCGCTGTTTGATCTTCTGCTCGTTGGCAATGATTTGGTTTTTCTTGCGGTTAGCCTCCTCTTCAAACTCTTGCTTCATTTTGAAGAGTTTGTCTTTGGCCTCTATAATTTTGTCTTTCTTTATGTTTTCGGCCTGTAGCTCGGCTTCCTTCACAATCAAACTAGCTTTATCTTGCGCAGCCGCCTGATTTTTCTTTAATCGCCTTTTGTACAAAAAAGACCCAAGCAACATGCTGAGAAGTATAGTAGCTACTAACGCCACCAGTACTGTCACTAATATTCCCGATTCCATGCAAATAACTTTTATGGTTCACTTACCCGCTCACTGTGAGAACTGTCATTTACATTACGCCTTAACGCAAGTAAACATGCAATGAAGCAAAAAAGCTGAGTTGAAAGTGAAAGGTAGAATTACAGAGATTTCGATACCAATTGATTCAAGTAGTTGACCTTGTCGGCCACTGTTTCATCAATTTCTTGCAGGCTTTCCTCTTCCGCCATTTTATCTACTAGGCAGTCGAATGCAACCATGGCGAGCAAGTCTTGTTTGTCATCAATGCCAAACTGCTCGCGGTAACGCTTTATTTTTTCGTTGATGAGCTTGCCGGCTGCCCGCACCTTTTCTTCTTCTTGGCGCTTTACCTTCATCGGGTATTCGCGGTCGGCTATTTTTATCTTTACGGATAGTTCGTCCATCAACTTATACCGGGTTATCTGCTCAAGTGAGCAATGCACTTATCGATTTCTCGGATATACTCGTCTACTTTCCTTTTCAACTCCGAAACACTTCCGTCTTCCGGGTTTATATGGTCTACAATTTTAGTGATTTTAATCTGATTTTTAAAATTAGAGAGTTGGTCATCGCGCCTGTGCAAGTCGGCACGTAACTCCTGGTTTTCCATTTTCAGCCTTTTTGCCTCTTCCTTTACTGATTTATGCTCGTTCAGCAACACCAGAATCTTCCGTTCCAGTCCGTTGAGGTTTGTTTTCAATGCTTCTTGGTCCATAGTTACAGCGTATTTTTCTTGGATGGTTTTGACATTAATTA
>JBJTHA010000256.1:0-5714 GCA_046094265.1 Cytophagales bacterium | reverse complement strand
GATATGATTTTGATTCAAAATCGATAAGAGGGAATCATCTAGCACCCATCCCTTTTAACCGCTTTGGATTTTCCTTCAAAAACTCACCCCACGATGCCGCCTTTTTCCTGGTTGTGGCCGCATTGCCTTTTAAATAATGATGACATACAGCCACTGCCAAAGCATCGGTGGCATCCAGCAACTTCGGTAATTCTTTAATAGAAAAAATCTGCATCAACATTTTAGCCACTTGCTCTTTACTGGCGTTACCGTTGCCGGTGACAGATTGTTTTACTTTGCGTGGAGCATATTCCGTGATGGGCACTTCGCGAAACAGCGCTGCCGACATGGCCACGCCTTGCGCGCGGCCGAGTTTCAACATCGATTGCACGTTCTTTCCAAAAAACGGAGATTCCAATGCTACTTCGTCTGGTTGATGCTTGTCTACGAGCGCCAGCACTTGATCGAATATTTTTTTAAGCTTGAACGCGTGATCACCCTGCCTGCCCATATTGATCACGCCATACTGCAACAACCTAAGTTGCTTGCCTTGTACCATGATGGCCGCAAAGCCCATCACATTTGTGCCGGGATCCAAGCCTAAAACAATTTTCTCTGTGACGCTTTTTTGCATGGTGATTGAGTGTGCAAGATAGTGTACTCAAAACGTTTTTAACATTTCGGTTCGTTTACAAATTTTCATCTATCTTGCCCTCACCGCTATGGTTACCATCACCGTCATTTTTGGGGTATACTTTTCCTTATTGTTGGCTCTTTTGGTGGGCTGGTTTTTAGTCTTCCAAAATGGCTCCCGCTTCGCTTCAATAGAAGAGCAAAGCATAACAGTCATTGTTCCGTTTCGAAACGAAGAACAGAATCTTCCGAACCTGTTAAAAACGCTGGCTGGCCAAAACTACCCGTCAAAACTTTATCAAATAATCCTAGTCGATGACCATTCTGCCGATCATTCGGCTAGCATTGTACGACAGTTTATTGATGAACACTCTAACTTCACTTTGTTAGTTTTGCCAGAAGGTGTTGAAGGTAAAAAAAGGGCAATCGACTTTGGTGTGAGTCATTCTAATCATGAAATCATTGTTACCACCGATGCCGACTGTACGTTGCCACCAAATTGGTTGAAGTCAATTAGTTCAAGCTTTACACAGCACTTGAATATGTTGGTGGGCGGAGTAAAAATTGTGGCAGGACCGTCTTTGTTTTCAAAACTGCAAGCGATGGAGGTTGGGAGTGTGGTTGGCTCCGGCTTTGCCACGTTAGGGGTTCACCTACCTACCATGGCGAATGGTGCCAATTTGGCATTCCGAAAGACCGCTTTTCAAAAAGTGAATGGCTATGAGGGAAGTTATCATATTGCCTCGGGAGATGATGAACACCTCATGCAGAAAATGAATGCCCAATTTCCGGGTTCAGTCAGGCCGATGACAGATGCCCAGTCGGTAGTCTTAACCAAGCCGCTGCCAACTTTAAGCGATTTTGTTCAGCAGCGTTTGAGGTGGGCCGCTAAGTGGAAGCACAATCCATCGGTGATCACCCAATCAGTTGCTGTTTTAGTGTTGATCTTCCAAATTACCTACGCCATCAGTTTGGGAATAGTTGTTTTGCAGGGGTTTGACAACCAGTTGATGGTTTTTTTGTTGTTCGCGAAGTGGGTGTTGGAGTTTTTGTTTTTATATGCGGTGCATTTGTTTTTAAAGTTAAGGTGGCATTGGCTTTCTTTTTTCCTGTTGCAGTTTTGTTATCCATTTTATGTGGTGGCGGTGGGTGCGCAATCATTGTTCGCTCAGGTGGAGTGGAAGGGGAGGAAGTAGGTTTTCATGCCTTTTTTGGGTAGACCTCACTTGCAGTTAGAATCAGAGTCTTTACTTATCTAAATTGGATTAGTATTTTTACGGTTAATATGCCCGACACCCTTCTTCGGAAAAAGCTGGAAAAGAAAGAGCTCGAACTCAATGCATTGCTCGAAATCACGCAAGCGATTAACAGCAACGTATCAGAAGATTCCTTGTACAAGATTTTCAAGTTCACGCTTCGATCTAATTTACAACTTACAAAATTGGCATTGTTTGTACGCGATGCTGTTTGGAGTTGTAAAGTAAACTTCGGCACGAAGCTCAACTTCATGAAAGCGAAGCTTGATAGCCGATTTGAGATGGTAAAAAAAATCCACCAACTGGCAGAGTTTGACCAATGCGACTTCCATGAATTTGACATGGTGATTCCCATCTCTCACAAAAGCGAAACGTTGGCGTTGGTTTTTGTGGGTGGTCTACATCACCAAAGTAATTCGCCCGAATTGGAAGAAAATGTAAAATTCATTCAGGCGCTGAGTAACATCATTGTGGTGGCTAACGAGAATATGAAACTTGCCACCCAGCAATTACAGCAAGAGGCTTTTCGCAAAGAATTGGAAATTGCCAGTGATGTGCAGCAATTTTTGTTTCCTGAGAAACTACCGAACACCGAGCATCTGAAAATTGAAGCGAGCTACTTGCCACACGATGTTATTGGTGGTGATTATTATGATTACATCCCCATCAACAAAAATCAATTTTTGATTTGTGTTGCCGATGTGAGTGGTAAAGGAATACCCGCGGCTTTGATGATGAGTAATTTTCAGGCATCGCTCAGAACCTTATTACGGCAAACACCCAATTTGACAGAAATTGTTGAAGCGCTCAACTACCAGGTGTTCGATAATGCCAAGGGCGAGAAATTCATCACCTTTTTTGGTGCCATTTATGACATCAACTTGCGAACCATGGTGTATGTCAACGCTGGTCATAACCCTCCGTTTCTTTTCGAGAAGGGAAAAGGTGTAAGGCAGTTGGAAGAAGGCAGTACTGTGTTGGGTGCCATGCATCCGCTGCCGTTCATTAACGAGGGCTTTATCACCGATTTGGCAGAGTTTACGCTGCTGGCGTACACCGATGGATTGACCGAGACCGCCAACGATGAGGGACAAGAATTTGGTCAAGAGTCGCTACGGGCTTATTTTGAACAGAATCATCAAAAAGATTTGCGCACCATGCATCAAGACATTATCGTTCAGTTGGATGGATTTAAAGGCCGTAACAGTTACCGCGATGACATTACCTTATTAACCTGCCGGGTAGAGTGACAATTTTTCGAACACCTGCGTTTCTCCGATTTTTTTTTCCGAACCTACTTTGGCGTGTTCCTACAGAGTCAAAAGAAATTTACTTAACATTTGATGATGGCCCAGTGCCAGGTCCCACAGAGTTTGTACTAGATCAGCTAAATCTGTTCAGTGCAAAAGCCACATTTTTTTGTATTGGCGATAACATCCGTAAACATCCAGCTATTTTTTTTCGGATTGTAGACGAAGGTCATACCATCGGTAACCATACTTTCCACCATTTGAAAGGCTGGGGTACGTCAACTGAAAAATATGTGGCCAACGTTGAGTTATGCAGCGTTGAAATTTATAAGCAGTCGTCTATCATCGAGTCATTGGCTACCGACCACCAACTACTCTTCCGCCCGCCCTATGGCAGAATCCGCTCAAAGCAAATCAACGCACTGGCTTCAAAGTATAAGATTGTGATGTGGGATGTACTGACTTCTGACTATAATCAATCGCTTTCGCCTGAAAATTGTTTGCGAGGTAGTCTTCGCGCCACACGGCCCGGTTCCATTGTCGTTTTTCACGATAGCCTCAAGGCCGAAAAAAACCTTCGGTATGTATTGCCGCGTTTCTTACATGAGAAGGCGCAGGAGGGTTTTGTTTTCAAATCGCTTTCTTACAACGTTGCCTCACACCAGCCATGAAGGTTTTAGTAGCGCCACTCGATTGGGGACTAGGTCATGCTACTCGGTGTGTGCCCATTATCCAAGAACTCGTCAGGCAGGGACATGAAGTGGAGGTGGCATCCAGTGCTGGTGCCTTACGATTATTACAAATAGAGTTTCCGCAGTTAGAGTTTTTTGAGTTGCCTTCTTACCACCCCGAATATTCCGTGTCTTCGAACCTGCTACCTAAGCTCATCCGCCAAAGCGAAAAGTTTTTCAGCGCCATCAAACAAGAGCACTTGCTGATGGAAGAAATTGTGAAGGCACGCGCTATCGAGGTCATCGTCTCCGATCATCGGTATGGGTGTCATTCGGGTAAAACCAAAAATATTTTTGTTACGCACCAAGTCAATTTTCAGTTCCAAGGTTTTTGGAAAGTGGGTAGCGGCCTTTTCAATTCTTGGCATCATCACAACATGTTGCCGTTTCAAGAAATCTGGATTCCAGATTTGTCGGGGTCCTTGCTCTCGGGCGATCTTTCTCGCAGTAGTTTGCCAAATTGCAAATACGTTGGCCTCCTGTCACGGTTTCGCGAACCAAGTTTGCAAGAGATACAATATGACTTGTTGGTGTTGATTTCTGGGCCTGAGCCACAGCGCTCCATTTTTGAGCGAATAATGAAATGGGAGGTTTCAAAAACGAATTTTAAAGTGCTGATTGTGAAAGGTCAAGTGGGCCTCAAACAAAACAACCTTACTCAGCACCAAATTGCCGAGGTAGATCACCTGCCTGGCGATGAATTGCAGCAAGCCATTGAACAGTCAAAATTTATCGTTTGCCGATCTGGTTACAGCAGCTTAATGGATTTGGCCAGACTGAAAAGGAAGAATGTGTTGCTAGTGCCTACTCCTGGGCAGCCTGAGCAAATCTACCTCGCAAAGATATTGAACAGTAAAAGCCTTATTCATTCGGTGTCGCAACACAAAATTTCGCTTGAGGAGGACCTACGTTTAGCAAGCCAGTATAAAGGTTTCGGGGAGCTGGTCGAGCAAGATTTGTTGCAGGCGGCAGTAGCATCAATCGATTCATAAACGTGTTACCTTTGTGAGATGAGACGTCTCTTTAAAAGTTTTGGCTTTGCGATTAACGGCTTGGTTACAGCTTGGCGCGAACAACTCAATCTGAAAATACATTCTGCAATAGCCTTTCTTGTTTTGATATTAGGATGGCAAATGCGTATTTCGAAATATGAGTGGTATGTAGTGATTCTTTGCATTGGGGTGGTTCTTGCAGCAGAGCTATTCAATAGCGCAATTGAAAAATGGGTGGACTTAGTGCAACCACAAAGGAATGAAACCGCAGGAAGAATCAAAGACATTTCTGCCGCTGCCGTGTTGGTGGTTGCTTTGGCAGCTGCGGTAGTCGGTGTGATTGTTTTTTTGACAAGTTATTTTAACCGCATCTCTTAAAAAATCAAATCACGAATCTGAAATCTGAAATATTAAATTGTATAATTCTTCAATGTCTTTTTGGATCGATACCCATGCCCACATCTACTCTGATGAATTTAAGCCCGATAGGCAAGACATGCTGAGTCGTGCCATTGAAGCTGATGTGCAGCGCGTTTACATGCCGAACATCGATCACACGTCAATTGATGATATGTTGGAATTGGAAGCAAAGTCAGCGGGTGTTTGTGTGAGTATGATGGGCTTGCATCCCTGCTACGTAAAAAAGGAATTTGAGAAGGAACTTTATTTGGTTGAAGAATGGCTCGGCAAGCGCAAGTTTGCTGCCGTGGGCGAGATAGGCACCGATTTGTATTGGGACAAAACCTTTTGGGGTCAGCAACAAGAGGCATTTAAAGTGCAGGTGGGATGGGCGAAAAAATACCGACTTCCTATTGTGATTCATTGCCGCGAATCCATTGATGAAACCATTCAGTTGTTAGAGCCAATGTTGGA
>JBJTHA010000255.1:0-6562 GCA_046094265.1 Cytophagales bacterium | reverse complement strand
ATTTTATAGAGCGCCCAACCTGCCATTTCCCTTATCATCTGATCGGGGTTAAACAGGTGTGCAATCAAATCGAGTTTAAATTCTGAAATGCCCTTGTTTCCGATCTCTTGCAATGCACATACCTTTGTCCAACGGTTGGATTGAGTAAAATCGCGATTGATTAGAAACTTCAATGCAAGTTTGTGATCTAAGTTGATCATTGGAAAGAAAATCTCTAGCCTTGTCAGTTTTTCCTCGTTGGACAAATCATCTAGTATCGGTATGACTTTTACCTTCAACTGATCTGACAAAAAAACATCGAGCAATTCTATGGCATACGTTATGCCCTCTGATGTACCACTTTCGATGTTTTCTTTCACAAGTTGTATCGACCGTGTATCGTACAGCATGGCCATCAGCATGTAGATATGTTCAATGTCGTGCTGATTTTCTTCTACTAGTGCCTGAATCAGGCGCTGATTCTCATCCGGTCCGCTAAACGTAACCAAGGTATTTAAGTTCCAAACGATGTTTGCTATGTCGCTCTCTATCGCATAATTGATGCGGGTGATTTGACTGGCTTCTGCTTTGAAACCGCACTCGCCTAAAGAAACCAATAATTGTGATACTACAATTTTATTGGGGTAGTCAATTTTAGACCATAGAATTTCTTTAGCGCGCGGTCCGCCAATGCGACCCACCACCTGTACAATGCGTAAAACAATTTGCGTATTTTGGTTGGCGCGGTAGAAAGAGTTTTCTAAAGCTGCTAACGCACCATCCCCAATCAATACCAACGCGTTCATGGTTTGATTACTAAACAAGGGATCGTCAAGGTTATTGATCAACGCGAAGACGACCTCCGGATTGTTTACTTTAATTGATGTTGAGATGGCTGTCTTTCTAACTTTGGGTTCAGGATCTGACAATAATTCCACCAAATAGGATATACTTTCTTCGCTGGAGGAGTGAAGGAGTAGCTCGGCCGCATATTGGCGATCGCTTACGTCAGTTGACCGCGCGAGTACACGTATCCGGTTTTTTGTAATAACTCCCCTGCTTTCAATCAGCGACATTAACTCAGTTTTTGTCAGTAGCTTCTTTGTTAAGTCAACGGGTGCTGCTCTATCTAATTTAATTACGTATTGGTCGGATACGGAAAGACCTTTAATCTCATTCATGCGACCTTGCGCATAATCGCGGGCTCTGTCGCGGCTGTTTCTCATCATGGCATTGATCCATGAACTTACTTCTGAGGGATTAATTTTTTCCAGCAGTTTAAACGAAAACACGGCTCGATGTGTATCTTCATCCGCTAATCTTTGTTCAAGTATACGGGAAATTTCTTTATAACCTAATTCTAATTTTACTTGCGAGTTATCGATTACCTCCAGCTTTGATTGAATTTTGTTTCTGTAGCCCCCATTCAATCGTTGCACAATAAAAAAGTAAAACACGCACAATAGCACCACCATTGCGAGCACCCATGTTAGCTGAAAAAATGGGATTAGTGAAAATGCGAATATGAACGTACCGGCAATCAGCCTACCAAATTCGCTGATGACACCTTCTACTTTTGCTTGAATGGCAAAACGTGTGTTACTGTTTAGCGGGATAAAAAGTAATTTAAAGATAGGATTCTCAAGTGATTCCCGAATCGTTGAATTGAATAATCGAGTGAGCGCAACAAATAAAAAAAATGTGGGACTAACGGTTGCCTCTGCTCCGAAAAACATGCCTGTGACAAGTGATATTAAAGCCAAAACAACAGAAAACACCGGCAGTATAAACAGCGATATTCGCATGCCGTACGCAGCTAAAATTTTCTCGTTCAAAAAAGTTTGCATGACTAGGCTCAACAAATAAATCACGCCATTGAAATAACCTAAAAAATTGGTGAGCTCTCGCTGTGAGGGGTATTGGATATTCAGCAAATTTTGAAAGACGTACTGATTGAAGTTGAGTGTTACCACTGACACTATCAAAAATAAACTGAGCAACACTACATAATTGTCTTTAAAGACCTTTGAAAAACGAGTAGTTTTTTTGATCTCCGCTGTAATGTGGACTACTTTGAATTGCTCGCGATCGTACTTAAGTGTGATGACCAAAACACATACTATTGCCCCAACCAGACTTATGTCGCAAACAATCAAATAGTCAGACGTATCAGGGAAAAATATGGCCGTAAGCGGAATGAGGAAATTGGCCAAAATGATTGCCAGTAATTGACCGGTATCTATCCAGCCAATTATGCGCTTTGATTGCTTGAAATTGAACAAGCGCCCGAAAATGCCCCAGTAGCAAAGCAATAGTATGGCAATCATAGGGCCTGATAAGCAATACATTAATAGTAATACATTTTGGTGCAATTGGGCAGTTCCATAATGGTAGAAGTAGTGCAGCGCAGCAGTACCCGCAAAAATCAAAACCATGCTGGTAACCGTTAGTGTTACAAAACGAACTTTGTTTTGAAAGAATGAAAACACCAGCGTGAAGGCTATACCCAAAACACCCGATACAAAAAAAGCTTTGTTGATTTCGCTACTGAGTGTGCTAAGAAACAGCGACTCTGCGGTAACTTGATAAGTGGCAACAAATATGCCGATGAAAAAACCCATCACTAGCATTAGTGTAACTTGCACCTGTTCTTCGGGCTCTACGTTCAGCAAACGAAACACTCTAAACTTCATGTTTGAAAGTTATGACAATCTGCTTAAAAAAGGAAAGCCGATGAGGATTTTTCATCGGCTTTCGAGTTTGTTTGGTCGTTACTTATTTGCTTATCGAACTGGCGGTAGTATCTGCTTTTGTGGGGTTTGCCTTTTTTATTTGAAACTCTTCATTTAAACCTTTGATCACGTCTTGTGAGATGTCTAAAGAAGGATTTACAAATAACACATCCGATTCGCGATTAAATTTTAATACAATCTCAAGACTATTTTGTTCACCATACTTCTTCAAGAAAGCAGTGAGGCTGCCATACAACTCTTCTGTAACCTTTAGTTGATCAGTGGCAATTTCCTGTTCCAACCTACGCTGGTAAACCGCCAAGTTTTGTTGTTTCTTTCCCAAATCCTCTTCTACCGCTTTTGCCTGACCAATGGTCATACTATTAATATTTCGCTGGTACGCACCTATCTCGGTTTCCAATGCCTTGGCACGGCTTTGAAGATCTGCGTCTAGCTTTTTTCCTTTTGCTTCCAGGCGTTCCCGCACTTCTTTCGCATAATCTAAATACTTAACAACTGTATCCGCATTTACATAGGCGATTTTGAGACCGGAGGTAGCTGCCTTACCGACCAATGATTCGCCTTTTGAGCCAGCTGAAAAGTGTAAAAAATACAGTACAGCCACTGCTACTAAAGAAAGCCCGCTTAATGCGGTGGGTAGATTTTTCATTCAAATGATATATTTTGGGCTGCAAATATAGCCAGAAACCAAGCAGACGCAAATTGCTATTGAGACGACTCTTCCTCTTCTTGGTGAAAGGTATACAGGGTATCATCTAACTTAAGCGATCCACTGTTAAAGGCTGAAATGAAATCTTCGATGATACGGTCGGTTATGGCCTCGCGGTGCAAGCCAACGCTGAGGCCCACGCCAAAATCTACGTTTGTATCAACTTCCACATGTTCCTTCACTTTTACCACCTCCTCTTCTTGCAGCTCCAAAATCACTTCGGCCATGTACAAGCCGATGGCCTCTTCGTCACTATTAAGCGCTGCGAGATTACCGTTCTCGTCCTCTTGGTATTGCAGTCTCTTATAATTAGGAAAATGCTTGGCCGCCTCATGCTCTGCCAACTCGTAGAGTTCTAACTCGTGCTGAAACCGCAAAGTATAAAGAATGGCATCGTAGATGACCTCCCTACCCTCAAAGAATCCCAAAAACTGCACGTGCCTATACTCATCAGCGCTATCATCTTCTTTCACCTCCAAAAAAAATGTGCCCTTCAATTTTTTCTTGAAGTCTTGAATTGCCCCTTTATCAAAACCAGAATTCAATTTCATATGAGAAATTAACTAAAAACGTTTAAAATGCCACTGAACCCAAACAATTTTTTGGTCAACTTTACTTGAACCATTCGGCATACATGGGGTAGTTGCGCGCAGTGCGTTGGATGACCTCGCGCATCTCATCACCAATTTCTTTCACTTTCTTCGCAGGCATGCCCGCGTAAATGCTGCCTGGCTCGACTACGGTTTTTGGTAGCACTACGGCACCCGCAGCTATTACCGAGTTGTTACCTATTACGGCATCATCCATTATTATCGCCCCCATCCCTATCAGCACATTATCTTCCACAGTGCACCCGTGAACAATGGCGTTGTGGGCAATGGAAACGTTGCTTCCGATTACGGTTTTTGCTTTTTGGTATGTACAGTGGATCACCGCACCGTCTTGAATGTTTGTATTGTTGCCGATGGTGATTGAATGCACATCTCCACGAACCACCGCATTGAACCATACCGTGCAGTTATCGCCCATGGTCACCTCGCCCACAATTACGCAGTTATCTGCAAAAAAGCAGTTGCTGCCCCATTTGGGCGAAAAGCCCCGTACCGTCTTTACAATCGCCATATTTTACCTGATTTAATTATCCTTGAACCAAATCTACTGACATCTTGTCATTAAATTTCGAATATGTGTTAAATTTGCTGTCCGAAAAAACGTTAAATGGAAAATTTGATTGAAGACATAGGGGTTTTGGCCGGTTTGGAAGGAGAAGCATGTGAGACTGTGAAGGTATCCGCCAACCAAAACACAGGCAAAACGCGAAAATTATACATCGAAAGCTATGGTTGCCAGATGAATTTCTCTGACAGCGAAATCGTAGCTTCGATCCTTCAAAAAGAAGGTTTCGACACCACCTCGAACGTAGACGAAGCCGATTTGGTGTTCCTCAACACTTGTTCTATTCGTGAAAAGGCAGAACAGACGGTTCGTAACCGCCTTACTCAAATCAATGGCATCAAAAAGGAAAAACCAGAAATGATGGTTGGCGTGTTGGGCTGTATGGCCGAACGACTAAAAACCAAATTGCTGGAAGAAGAGAAGATTGTTGACTTGGTTGCCGGCCCTGATGCCTACCGAGATCTGCCCAAACTCATTGCACAAGTAGATGAGGGAAGCAAAGCGGTTAACACCTTCCTATCGCGAGAAGAGACATATGCCGATGTCACGCCTGTTCGGCTAAACTCTAATGGCGTTACAGCATTCATATCGATAATGCGGGGTTGCGACAACATGTGTTCTTTTTGTGTGGTGCCATTTACGCGTGGTAGAGAGCGCAGCCGCGATCCACAATCCATTGTTGCCGAGGCAAAAGATTTGTTTGCAAAAGGCTATCGTGAGGTAACGCTGCTGGGGCAAAATGTTGACTCTTATAAGTGGAGCGAAGAAGAAAACAACAAGGCTCGTTTGGAAAAAATCGATCAGGTAGAGGTGGTGAATTTTGCTAATCTGCTGGAAAGGGTAGCTTTGGTGCACCCCGATTTGCGCGTTCGGTTTTCCACCTCTCACCCAAAAGACATTACCGATGAGGTGCTGTATACGATGGCGAAGTACGAGAACATCTGCAAGTATATTCATCTGCCCGTGCAAAGTGGAAACAGCCGAGTTCTGGAACTGATGAACCGTGGCTACTCTCGCGAATGGTACTTGCAGCGAGTGGAAAAGATACATGAAATTTTAGGTAAGGAGTGTGGTATTTCCTCAGACATGATTGCTGGTTTTTGTACTGAAACCGAGGAAGAACACAAGGAAACTGTTTCCTTGATGGAAGCCGTGCAATACGATTTTTCGTACATGTTCTTTTACTCAGAAAGGCCAGGCACGTTGGCGGCCAAAAAATTTGCTGACGATATACCGCTGGACATTAAAAAGAAACGCTTGGAAGAGATCATCCAAAAACAGCGTGAGCTTTCGCTGAAGCGCAACCAACTGGATGTTGGAAAAGTTCACAAAGTTTTGATTGAAGGAACGTCACGCAGGTCAGATCAACAGCTGCAAGGCAGAAACTCGGCCAATAAAGTCGTGATTTTCCCGAAAGGAAATAAAACCAAGGGCGAATACGTCAATGTGCTGGTAGAGAGTTGTACTGGAGCTACATTGATGGGGCGGGTTGTTTAGAAGCAAGAAGTTATCGTTAGCAGTCGGCTCTTCTACCCACTAACTACAATATTTGATATTCAAAAAAGATGGCTAGCAAAGAATCAGAAATACAAAGTATCAAGCAACGGTTTGGAATCATTGGCAATGCTCAGTTGCTGAACCATGCCGTGGAGGTGGCCATGCAGGTAGCACCCACTGATATGACAGTGCTCATCACAGGCGAAAGCGGTTCTGGTAAAGAATCGTTTTCAAAAATCATTCACCAGCTTAGTCCGCGCAAGCACGGTCAGTTCATTGCCATCAACTGTGGTTCCATTCCTGAAGGTACCATCGACTCAGAGTTGTTCGGACACGAAAAGGGCTCGTTTACAGGCGCGCACGAAGCACGTAAGGGGTACTTTGAAGTGACCAATGGCGGAACGATATTTTTGGATGAAATTGGAGAGATGCCTTTGGGCACCCAGGC
>JBJTHA010000254.1:0-5566 GCA_046094265.1 Cytophagales bacterium | reverse complement strand
ATATTGCCTTCGCCAACGACACCTTGTGCACTTCTCCGGGCCATCGTAAATTCTAACCCCGCGCTCATGCCGATACAACACCTCAAACCGAGCATGTCAATCCTTTTTGTAACAAGCAGAAATGGTACAGCAGATTTCTGTGATCGCATTTTTGAATTGCGTAACTGGCAAGTAGAGAATCTGCGTGAAACTGCTGATAGATAGTAACACTGCATAAATATTTTTCTCAAAATACCCCTTTTATCCGGGGGTACGCAGCCCCTTATTTATGGGGGGTTGGGCTGACTCGACTATATTTGATTAGTTGTTTTATGGCGTTTTGATGCCTATGCTAGCAGGCAAATAAAACAACCGTGCCAGACGAGGTTCTGGTAAATCTAAAACATTATTCTTATGAAAAAATTAGAAATTAGCAGGATCGAATCGATTGAAGGTGGGTGGTTCTCGATGGAGTTCGCTGTGCAATGCTTATGCATTTGCGGTTGTCACACAAGCGGGTGCGGCAGTGGGTTCCGCAGAACGCTATATCCTTGGATACGTCTGTTGTTTCGGTACGTTTTAATCAAGAAGTCACTCTTCAAAAATGTTACCTCAAGGTTGAACATTGTTTGGGGTAACATTTTTTTATCCTGAAAATAGCAAAAGCCATATTTTGTTCAATGAAAAAAATGTTCTCTTTGGTTATTCTTCACATTATGGCTTCATTTTCATACGCTCAATCAGCCACTGAATTTTTAACAAGATACAATAATCACATTGATCCACTAAAAAGATTGGATTCGATTTCTACTCTTATCGTCACTGTAAAATCAAAAATAACTGGTAAATCCTCATCAATTGGAGGTTCAATCTTTGGTCAGGTCAATATTGACGAAACTCACATTTGTGAATATGATTCTAAGGGAAATGAAAAATGTGAAAATACCAAGAACCAAATCCCGTTAGAATTAAACCTAATGAAGCAATCCGATGACGCACAGTATAATCAAATTAAATATCACTTGAATATCATACCTCCGCAAACTTTTAAATTTTATAAAGTAACATTGGCGAATGACTCGATTTTTTTGCTTGAAAGAATTATCAGCCTGACGCAAAAACACATTTTTAAATTTGATGCAGAATCTCTCAATCTTCTTGAAACGGAAAATAGCAACATCACTTCATCTGGAGATAAATTTGTCAGCTATACCAAATATCTACACTATCAAACAAAAGAGGGAATTCTAATACCCAGCATAGTTAGCTACTCAAGTACTTTTTGCGAAGCAGTATTAGAATACAAGCAAATCACATTTAGATGATGTTTTTTCAGTAAATAACCACCTGCAAAGCCAGGTGGCTTTTGTAAAATTTTCGGGCAAAGCCCTGATGGTGCGTACGTTCCAAACACATCGAAGTTCCGACCTTGGTTTTCTTCCTTACCCCCACCTCAAATCAACAAAAAACCCCGTTAAAGCGGGGTTTTCGATTTTCCGTGGTTAAAAAATTCTCTACGCAATCACAAAGCACCGATTCAAAATGGCTCGGTACTGATTCCCATAGTTGGCATAACACCAACTCCTGAGCTCCTGTAACTCCTCGGCAATCAGCATTTTGATCGCCTTGCGCAACTCCTTCTCAAACAGCCGCGCATCAAAACTCACCCGCGATAGGATGGTTTTAAAATAGTTGAGCATTTTCATCCTTTTAAAAAAAGTTTGTAAGAATTTTATTGGATTTACAACGTTGAAATTACAAAACGGGTTTTATAGTAGAAAGAAGATTTTACTTTTGTATCCGCAACACTTTGCGGTACTTGTTGCAATGCGAAAATTTTATGATTAGAGGCGTTTTTGTTTCCCTGTTGCTGCTACAATTTTTCTTGTGCCAAAGCCAGAATGTTCAAATATTGTTGGGTCCAGAGGAAATCGGTGAAAATCAAGCGTGGACGATCACCATCACTGTAAACAATGAGCGACTACGCAGCTACGATAACTTCCCCGACATAGAAGGATTCTATAAGCGTGGTACATCATCATCATCTCAAACTAGCATTGTGAACGGGCAAATGAGTTCGTCACAAAGTATTATCATGACTTACGTGCCAAGCAAGCAGGGAACTGTAAATGTGCCACCATTTAAAATGAAGGTAAACGACCAGTTGTATAACGTGAACGGCAGGCGCGTTAAGGTGGGGCCGCCAGCACAAGTTCAACAGACCGACCCATTCAGAAGTTTTTTTGACCGCGACCCTGTCGATGATTTTTTTAGCCGCGGAACGCCAGAATTTGTTGATGTAAAAGAAGAGGCACAGTTGGCCTTAACCGTGAGCAGCGATGACGTTTTTGTGGGGGAAGGATTTACCGCTACACTCTCTTTTTTGGTGGCCGAAAATAACCGTGCACCGATGCAGTTCTACGATTTGGGAAAACAGTTGGCAGATATACTTAAAAAGTTAAAGCCATCTAATTGCTGGGAAGAAAACTTCAATATTGAAAGTATTGAGGGTAACCAAATTACCATTAATGGAAAAAATTATACCCAGTATAAAATATACCAGGCCACCTTTTATCCACTAAATACCCAGCCGGTTGTTTTTCCGAGTGTAGGGCTGGAGATGATCAAGTTCAAAGTAGCCAAAAACCCGTCTTTTTTTGGGCAAAATCGCCAAGAATACTACAAAACATTTTATTCTAAGCCGCGCACAGTAAAAGTGAGAGAATTGCCACCCCACCCCCTACGCGATCAGGTGGCCGTGGGCGAGTACCAACTGCAAGAAAAATTGGCAGCCAACGAACTGGAAACCGGGCAGAGCGTAGTTTACGACTTTAACATTTTTGGCGAGGGTAACATTTCAGCGATAGAGAAACCAAAAACTGAGAACATTCCTAGTTTTGACTTCTATGAACCAAATGTGAAGCAAAGCATCAACCGCGATAATGGCCGGGTAACGGGCACCAAATCATTCAGTTACTTTATGATTCCTAAAGAGCCCGGCACATTCGCTTTAAAAGATTATTTCAAATGGGTATTCTTCAATCCAAAAAAGAAAAAATACGATACTCTCCAGTCTCAGCAAGTAGTGAACGTGATCGGAGAAAGTCAAAAAAATCAGGCTATCGAAAGCAACGACTTGGGTTCGTTTTACGACCGAGCCGATGCAACTGATAACGAACTGCGCGCGCTGTCGGGCACCAACTGGTCAAAAATCAGCCTAAACATTTTGGCGGTATTGCTCATTGCAAGCGCATTGTATTTAGTATTTAAGAAGTAATATTTACCTTTAAGGTGATGGTGATTACACTTTTACTTTCACCGACTATGTCTCACTTCTCATCACAATAACTTTGAATTCTTACGGCAAGCTTTTTCGAATTACCACATTTGGCGAAAGTCATGGAAAGGCTATTGGTGTAGTAATCGATGGCTGCCCGGCAGGTGTAGCGATTGATGAAACTTTTATTCAATCTGAACTCAACCGCAGAAAGCCAGGTCAATCCAAAATTACAACGCAACGAAAAGAAGGCGATACCTTCAAAATCCTTTCGGGTGTGTTTGAAGGAAAAGCCACCGGCACGCCTATGGCTATTGTGATTGAAAACGAAGACCAGCGCAGTAAAGACTACAGCCATCTGGAAAATACCTTTCGCCCCTCGCATGCCGACTATACTTATGAAATGAAGTACGGCCTCCGCGACCACCGTGGGGGCGGCAGAAGTTCGGCCCGCGAAACGGCAGCACGGGTGGCCGCTGGTGCCATCGCAAAATTAGTGCTGCGGCAAAGCGACATTACTTGCCACGCGTTTGTTTCGCAAGTGGGCAAGATTAAGTCGCCTCATTACACTTCGCTTGACTTATCAAAAACAGAAGATAACATTGTTCGGTGCCCGCATGCAGCCACAGCCGAAGAAATGATTGCGTTGATCGACCAAGTACGGCTGGATAGAGATACAATCGGAGGTATCGTTACCGGTGTCATCAAAAATTCTCCCGTAGGTTTAGGCGAACCTGTTTTTGATAAGCTCCATGCCGAATTGGGCAAAGCAATGCTAAGCATCAATGCGGTAAAAGGTTTTGAATACGGAAGCGGATTTGAAGGTGTCAAACTGCGGGGCTCACTACACAACGATGAATTTTATGCCGGTGGCGACCGCATCCGCACACGTACCAACCACTCAGGCGGTGTGCAAGGCGGCATCAGCAATGGAGAAGACATTTACTTTAATGTAGCTTTTAAACCCGTTGCCACTATTATGCAAGATCAAAACAGTGTTGATAAAACGGGCAGCGAAACGGTTGTATCTGGCAAAGGCAGGCACGACCCGTGTGTGGTGCCACGCGCTGTGCCTATTGTAGAAGCAATGAGCGCATTGGTGATGGTGGATTTTTTGTTGAGAAATAAGTCATCAAAAATGTGATTTTAATTTTCCCGATTATTCGTTAACCTTACTCTAACGAATGCTTCAAGACTACCTCAAAAAAATAGCTGACACAACCGCTCAGGGCGATGCCCGTGAAGAAAGCTATTATGGAAACTTCGCTTCATTTATTGCAGTCTTTGCCGAAAGTATTAGGCGCAAGAAAATACAGATAACAACACTGCCAAAGAAAACCGAAGCGGGTAACCCCGACTTTCGTATTTGGGATGGCCAACAAAGCATTGTTGGGTACATAGAAGCAAAAAAGCCAGGCGAGAATTTAGATAGCATCGAAAACTCAACACAGCTAGAACGCTATCGAGGCGTATTTCCCAACCTGATATTAACTGACTTCTACGAATTTAGGCTTTACCGAAATGGACAGCTTATCGACAAGGTTTCTATCGGCAGGCCTTTCATTGCGAAAAAGTTAAAGACCGTTCCGCCCGTTGAAAATGAAGAGAAGCTTCTGGCTCTTCTTAACAAATATTTTTCTTTTACCCTACCAAAAGTTTTTACTGCCGAATCGCTTGCCAGCGAATTGGCCAAGCGTACTCGCTTTTTGTGCGATGTAGTAATTGCGGTAGAAATGAACTCTCCCCTCTCCTCTGGTGAGGGGTCGGGGGTGAGGTCGCCCGTGCACGGATTTTACACCGCCTTCAAAAAATATTTAATTGCCGACTTAAAAGAAGATGGCTTTGCCGACATTTACAGCCAAACCATTACCTACGGTTTGTTTGCCGCACGCACCCGAGCGAATGGAAAGTTCAATCGAAAATTGGCGTTTGATTTAATCCCTCAAACCATCGGCATTCTGCGCGATGTATTTCAGTTTATATCGCTTGGCAAAAAGCTGCCCGTGGGTATGGAGGTAGCCATTGACGATATTGCCGAGGTACTGCACGCTGCAGATGTAAGCAGTATTTTGCATGAGTATTACCGAAAAGGCAAGGGCGAAGACCCCATTGTTCACTTCTACGAAACGTTTCTAAATATTTACGACCCCGCCACACGCGAAAAGCGCGGAGTATATTACACGCCCGAGCCGGTGGTAAAATACATTGTGCGCGCCATACATGATTTACTAAAAACACATTTCGATTTACAAGATGGCCTCGCCAGCAAAGAAGTAACGCTGCTAGACCCGGCAGGTGGAACACTCACGT
>JBJTHA010000253.1:0-11731 GCA_046094265.1 Cytophagales bacterium | reverse complement strand
TGTGGTGACGGAGGGAATTGAACCCCCGACACAAGGATTTTCAGTCCTTTGCTCTACCAACTGAGCTACGTCACCGATTGTCTATTTAGCATCTAGGGCGACAAAAGTAAGGGAAATCTGTTAATAAGAAAACGTTCCATTTTATTTTTGTCGGTTTTCTTTGCCGAAAATCCGTTTAGCGATTGTTGCAATGGGGCGGAATAACTAAGTTTGAATGCTGCTATGATATCTTCCATTATTTTCATTATCACCCTCGGCATTGCAGGTTTCTTCATCCGCAAGCGAGTGAGTCGTATCCAAAAAAACATTTGGTTAGGCAAAGTCGATAAGCTCGATGGGCCTATCAATAAGCGCTGGAAAAACATGCTATTGGTTGCTTTTGGCCAGAAAAAAATGTTCCAACGGCTAACGCCAGCACTCTTCCATTTTTTGATTTATGCAGGGTTTCTGATCATCAATTTAGAGGTGTTAGAATTTGTGATTGATGGCATTGCTGGCACGCACCGAATTTTTGCACCTTTTTTGGGTGGCTTTTACAACATATTGATGAACGTGTTTGAATTTCTTGCAGTGGCGGTACTCGTTTCCTGCATCGTTTTTCTGGTGAGGCGAAATGTATTGAAGATCGATCGGTTTCAATCGTCCGAAATGACGCGCTGGCCACGCTTGGATGCCAACCTCATCCTGATCATTGAAATCATTTTGATGATGGCTATTCTCACTATGAATGCAAGCGACCAACTGCTGCAAACACGAGACAGCCATTATGTTGCCACCGGGTCTTTGTTTTTTAGTGGATTCTTAATTTCCGCACTTCAATCCCTCAACACATCAACACTTGTATTCGTTGAACGGTTTTGCTGGTGGTTCCACATCGTTGGCATCTTGGCCTTCACAGTTTACATCACCTACTCAAAGCACCTTCATATCTTTTTTGCCTTCGTCAACACCTACCGCGCGAAGCTTGAGTCAAAGGGCCACATCAATAACATGCCGGTGGTGACCAAAGAAGTGAAGACAATGTTGGGTTTGCCCGTTGAGGCAAATACCACTACTGGCGAGCCGGGACGATTTGGTGCAAAAGATATCAACGACTTGACTCAAACGCAGTTGATGGCCGCTTACTCGTGTACCGAGTGTGGTCGCTGCACGTCCGAATGCCCTGCTAACCAAACGGGAAAGAAACTGTCGCCACGCAAGATCATGATGGATGTGCGCGATCGCATGGAAGATGTCGGCAACAGTTTAGAAAAGGGCGGCCCGGGTTTAAGTGATGGTAAATTTCTGTTGGGCGATTATATCACCAAAGAAGAAATCAATGCCTGCACCAGCTGTAATGCCTGTGTAGAAGCATGCCCAGTACTTATAAATCCATTAGAAATCATTTTGGAATTGAGGCGTTACCAGGCCATGGAAGAAAGTAGTTCGCCACAGCAGTGGAACAGCATGTTTCAAAACATCGAAACCAGTTTCGCGCCTTGGAAATTCCCTGCCAGCGATCGGTTTAACTGGGCAAAAACGAATTCTTAACTCAATCAGAAATTTTCTTTATGAACATACCAACACTTGCCGATTTGACTGCCAAAGGCGAACAGCCTGAAATTCTTTTTTGGGTAGGTTGTGCCGGTTCGTTTGACGATCGTGCCAAGCGCGTGACGCTGGCTTTTGTAAAAATATTAAATGCCGTGGGCACCAAGTTTGCCGTGTTGGGCAATGAAGAAACTTGTACTGGCGACCCCGCGCGCAGGGCCGGCAACGAATTTCTTTTTCAGATGCAAGCCATGAATAACATTCAACTCATGAATGGTTATGGCGTAAAAAAAATTGTCACGGCCTGTCCGCACTGTTTCAATACATTAAAAAATGAGTATCCGGAGTTGGGTGGAAATTACGAAGTGATACACCACGCAACCTATCTGCAAGCATTAATCAATGAAGGCAAAATCAAAATGCAAGGGGGTGGCTCATTCAAAGGAAGAAAAATCACCTACCATGACAGCTGTTATTTGGGAAGAGCAAATAACATCTACGAAGCGCCACGCGAGGTATTGCAAGCTTTAGATGCTGACTTGGTAGAAATGAAGCGCTGCAGAACAACCGGCCTCTGCTGCGGTGCGGGCGGTGCACAGATGTTTAAAGAACCAGAAGCAGGAAAAAAAGACATTAACATAGCGCGAACAGAAGAGGCGCTGGCAACCGGTGCTACCACCATTGCCGTGGCTTGCCCGTTCTGCATGACAATGATGACAGATGGAGTGAAGAACAAAGAGAAAGAATCGATTGTGCAAGTGAAGGACTTGGCTGAACTAGTTGCTGAAGCAAATGGTTTATAGGGAGATGTTGTAACCGAACTGAGCATGCTAGTTGATGTTTCTAACCTACCGCCTAGTACCCGTGTGTGGGTCTATCAAGCCGACAGAGCGTTAACTATTCAAGAGAAGCGGATCATTGCAATTGAACGACTGGCAGATTGCAACAGATGGCAAGCGCTCGGGCAGCCGCTGCAATCCAATTTCGACATCCGCCATCACCGATTTGTACTTTTATTTGTAAATGAAGATACCCATGCCGCCAGTGGCTGCTCCATCGATGGTTCGGTACGTGTGATGAAAGGCCTACAGCAACAACTAAACATTGATTTTTTTGACCGCACCCAAGTTGCTTTCTTGCTCAACGGAAAAATCGAAACCATTGGCATTTCAAAACTGAAGAATTCCTTTGCAGATGGAACGTTAAATCCACAAACAATCACATTCAACACGTTGGGTGCCACAAAATCAGAGATTGACCAAAACTGGCAATTGGCAGCGGAAAAAACCTGGTTGGCAAAATACTTGCCAAAACCAATAGTCCAATAAAGATTAAAACCACACCTATGCCCGATGTAATCCAAGTGCGGAGCCTTAGCAAGTGCTATGGCAAGCACCAAGTATTAACAGGAATTGACTTGAACATTCAACCGGGCGAATTGATCGGTTATATCGGTCCAAATGGTGCAGGAAAAAGTACAACTATTAAAATCCTTTGTGGGCTCATTCCCGACTTTGAGGGAGAGGTTCAAGTTCTAGACCTAGACGTTCGCACGAATGCGCTGGAGGTAAAAAGGAAAATTGGGTACATACCCGAGAATGCCGCCCTTTACGAAACGCTTACGGCAATTGAATACTTGCTTTTTGTAGGCCAGCTTTACGAGCTACCAACCAAGGTTATCCAACAAAAATCGCTAGAGCTATTGCGGCTGTTTAGCTTGGATGGTGCAAAAGATGCGAGAATGGCAACCTTTTCTAAAGGCATGCGACAAAAGGTGCTGTTGATTTCAGGGTTGCTCCACAATCCAGAAATTATTTTTCTTGACGAACCCCTTTCCGGTTTGGATGCCAATGCGGTGATTTTGGTGAAAGAGATTCTAACGCAGCTAAAGCAAAGTGGAAAAACAATTTTCTACAGTTCGCACATTATGGAAGTGGTGGAAAAACTTTCAGATAGGATCATGATCATCAACCAAGGCGAGATTATCGCCAACGGATCGTTTCAAGATTTGAAAATGAACGCGCAGGGCCAATCGCTGGAGCAGATTTTTACGCAGATGACCGGGCAAGAAGACCAATTAAGCGTAGCAGCAAGTTTTGTTGACGTTATCAAATCATGACGAGTTTCTTACTGAAAATATTAGATCTTTTTCGCCCCATCTTTGAATGGCAGAAAATTGACTTTAAACAAGTCCGTGCGATTGTCAGCGTAAAGCTGGAAATGGACAATCGAAGGCAGATATCATTTAATACTAGCCAACAAAATGAAGCGTATGCCTCGTTTATCTTCGCTCTGTTTATTTTTTTTATTATGGGCGGTTTGTTTTCGTTTATCATCGCCAGTGTGCCTTCAATCGTTTTCTCATATTCAATCTATCATTCGTTTTTGATTGTAATGATCACGCTTACATTGATAGGCGATTACAGTTCGGTTCTTCTTGATACGAGCGACAACACAATCATTTTACCTCGACCGGTCGCAGCGAAAACAGTCTATTGGGCACGTACCGCGCACATTTTTCTTTATGTAGGGCAGGTAGGGGCAGCGTTAGCTCTCGCCCCCATTGTGGTTTCATTTGTGGTAAATGGTTTGATCGTAGGATTCGTGACGGTTTTCACCACGGTGTTGAGTACCATTTTCTCAATCGCAATTACAAATGGTCTCTATCTTGTAATCATGCGCTTTTTCAGCGAGGAGAAACTAAAGTCGATAATCAATTATTTTCAAATTGGGATGACTATGTTAATGATGGGTGCTTACCAAATTCTACCTCGCATTCTGGGAATCGAGGACCTCGAAAAAGTAGCGACTGAGTTAAAATGGTGGGCAATATTTCTCCCTCCGATGTGGATGGCAGGCACCATCGATTTTTTTGCACGCTTCCATGCCAGCGTTTTGAATATTTCTGCAGTTGTATTGGCGATTGGTGTACCCCTGACTGCGTGGAAGCTAATCGACAAGTATCTGCTGCCCATTTTTTCATCCAAAATTACCGATCTTGGCACTACAACTTTGGCTGACGTTCCAAAGAACAAAAATTCCATCGTGAAAAAGGATTTCTTGAGAGTTTTGTTTTCGAGAACCGGTTTAGAGCGAGCCGGTTTTGAATTTACCTCACTAATACTATCAAGAGATCGGAAATTCAAGTTACGGGTTTACCCGTCATTGGGCTCTTTTGCGATCATTTTTGCGGTGATTCTGCTCACCGAGTTAAAAAACCAGCCACTGCTTGACGCTCTTCACGGATTGACAGCCACCAAAATCCACTTGGTATTAATTTATTGCACTAACCTTGTGATGATAACACTTTGCGTTGAAATTCATTTTTCAGATGAACATAAAGCTTCTTGGATTTTTCATTCGGCACCTATTCAAAAACCGGGTATTTTTTTGAGTGGCTCAATCAAGTCCATTATAGTGAGATTTTTTATACCGATATACGCCATCGTTTGCCTCATCGTGTTGATTTTTTGGCATGAGAAAGCCATCATTGACTTGTTATTGGGCGGTGCAACAACCTGGTTGCTTACCCTAACCATGTGTGTGATTGGAGATAAATCCTTTCCATTTAGCTTGCCCATCACCGCTCGAAATCAATCCAGTAGTATAGTAAGGGTAATTGTGGCCATGATCTTAGTGGGGCTGGTCGCGGGAGGTCACTATTTGATTTCCAGTTTTCAATGGGCGGTATGCACCGCAATCGGTTTATCTACGGTTGGTTGTTTTTTTCTGCACCGATTATACGAAAATGCCACTTGGGACGATATTACCTAAGAAGTAGGGCTATCTGAGAAATAAAAGTTTTTGTAAATTTAAAGTTGATTACGAAAGAATGAATATGATCGGAAGATGGTGTCTCTGGGGCTTGTTGGCGATGTTGGCGATGGAAGGCTGTAGCCCCGAAAAGAAAATGAAAGACAACTTCAAGTACGGCAAGTATGAGAAGGTGATCAAATACTGTAAAGACGCGCTGCGCAGGCAACCCAACAATGGCAAGGCGAACTACTTCATTGCGGAATCGTACCGCCTTTCCAACCGCATCAAACAAGCTGAGCCGTACTACAAAAAGGCGGGCGGTGCGGGTATCGACAAAGATTCTGTGAAACTGTATTACGCAAAAGCATTACAGGCCAACGCCAAGTACGATGAAGCCAAAACCGTGTTGGAAGACGTACTGAACGCAACGGAGAACGAAAAGCTACGCGACCGCATCCAGAAAGAAATCAAAGGCATCGCCTACTTGGGTAAGTTGGGCGAAAAAAAAAGCTACTACCGCGTAAAATCGCTGGAGGCATTGAATACACCCTTTGCAGAATATGCCCCCGCCTACTCCAACGGCATTTTGTATTTCGCCTCATCGCGCGCCAACGCCAGAATTTACGAAGCCTCCGGCACGCCCTACACCGACTTGTACCAGGTTGAAACCAAAGGCGCCAACGTAGAATTGAGCACGCTAAAATCAATACCTGGCACTATCAATGTAGTGGGTGTTAACACCGGTTGCATCACATTTTCGCCAGACGGTAAATTGATGGTGTTCGCACGAGGAAATACCGGCAAGAAGAAAGGTGCCGAAGACGTAGACCTTTTTCTTTCGCGCTACAGAAACGGTGCATGGACCGAACCGATACCCATCAACATCAACACCCCAAAATCCTGGGAGTCAACACCAGCCTTGAGTCCCGATGGGCGCACACTTTATTTTTCCTCTAACCGTGCTGGTGGCTACGGTGGTTTGGATTTGTATTCTGCACAAATGGACAGCCGCGGCCGCTTTGGCAAAGTGAAAAACTTAGGGCCCGACATTAACACTGCCGGTGACGATACCTTCCCCTACATGGCAGAAAACAGCAAACTCTATTTTTCATCAGACGGCCACCCCGGCTATGGCCAGTTGGATTTGTTTGTCGTGAACCGCGCCAACGGCAAAACCCAAATCGAAAACCTGGGGCAGCCGATGAACTCTACTGGCGATGACTTTGGGATGTACCTGTTCAAGCCCGACCGCGGATTCTTTACCTCCAACCGCGAAGAGGGCAAAGGCGATGACGACATCTACACTTTCGTAAACGATGACCCGAATTTGAAAGTGGTGAACTACTTTTTGCAGGGTATTACCTATAACATCCGTAAAGATAGCTCGCGCGAGATTCTGCCTGATACAAAAGTCTCGTTGCTAGACCAAGGTGGTGATGTGATGCAGGAGTTTACAACGGGTACAGACGGCAAGTTTCTGTTCCGAGTGTATGAAAATGAAAATTATGTACTACTGGGCGAACATGATGGCTACATTGTGAAGCGACAGCCTTACACCACCATCGGCAAATCGGTGCCCCTGGAATCATTGAAAGAGTTGGTCACCAACATTACTTTAGATACCATTTTAATTTTGGATCGCAAGGCAAAGAACGTAACGTTCGTTTTGAAGAATATTTACTTTGACTATAATCAGGCTGATATCAATAGAGAGTCTGCAACAGAACTAGATAAGTTGGTACAGATACTGGAAGACAACCCCGATATTAAAATAGAAATGGGCTCGCACACTGACAGTATTGCCTCTAATTCTTTCAATATCGAATTATCGCAGCGCAGGGCGCAGTCAACCGTTGATTATCTGATCCGCAAAGGCATTGATCCCAAACGATTGACCGCAAAAGGGTATGGCGAAGAAAAGCCAATAGCGCGCAACACAAACCCGGACGGAACCGATAATCCGGTAGGCCGTCAGAAAAACAGGCGCACGGAATTCCGCATCGTTGAAATTGGGCCACCTCAAAAAAGACCTGATTTTGACGAGGACAAATACTTCAACGACAATGATAACTAGATTCTTGATGCTGGCGACTCACAAATAGAATCCTGAATCCTGTATCCAGCACCAAGTACCAAATTCCATGGAGCTAACTATTACCACTCCCGCACTGTTGTTCCCAACAGTCTCGCTCATTCTGCTCGCTTACACCAATCGGTTTTTAGCGGTGGCAGCATTAATCAGAAAATTGGCAGCGCAATACAAGGATGATCATAATGAAAATATAGCCGATCAAATTAAGAGCTTACGGTTGCGTGTACGCTTAATTCGCGATATGCAGATGCTGAGCATCTTTGCATTGTTTTTGAGCGTGGTGTGTATGTTCTCGCTTTTTATTGGTGAGGTAGTGCTGGCCAAGTATATTTTCAGTGCTTCCTTGCTTTCATTGATGATCTCATTGGGAATGAGTTTGCGCGAAATCATGATTTCAACGCATGCCCTGTCCATCCAACTTAAGGATATTGATGATGAATTGAAGTTGTGATGATCAATGATAGACAAATTCGCCCTTCTTAGATTTTAGCGTGACTTGCTTTTTGCTGGCAGCCTCTACTCTTCCAATTATTTTTGCATCCACGCCAAAAGATTTTGATAGGTCTATTACCTGTTTTGCAAAAGATGCAGGTAAATAAATCTCCAACCGGTGACCCATGTTGAATACTTTGTACATTTCCTTCCAGTCGGTGCCGCTCGCTTCTTGAATCAGCTTGAACAATGGCGGGATTTCAAAAAGATTGTCTTTGATCACATGTAAGCCCTCGATAAAATGCAGCACTTTGGTTTGTGCTCCACCGCTGCAATGAACTACTCCGTGAATGCGGTCGCGCAATTCTTTCAGCGCTTGCACCATCACCGGTGCATACGTGCGCGTGGGTGACAGCACGAGCTTTCCAACATTCAAAGGCACACTTGGGATTGTATCGGTGAGTTTGTATTTACCAGAATAAATCAAATCAGCGGGAACCGAAGGGTCAAACGACTCCGAAAATTTTTCGGAATAGGAATTTTCAAACACATCATGCCGAGCCGAAGTCAATCCATTACTGCCCATGCCACCATTGTATTCAGTTTCATACTTTGCCTGCCCGTAACTTGCCAGCCCTACAATCACATCACCAGCTTGAATATTGCTGTTATCAATCACGTCAGCCCTTTTCATTCTTGCAACTACCGTGCTGTCAACAATAATGGTGCGCACCAAGTCACCCACATCGGCTGTTTCGCCCCCGGTGCTGATGATGTTCATGCCGTATTGACGTAACATTTCTAAAACCTCTTCGGTGCCGTTGATGATGGCTGTAATCACTTCGCCTGGCACTTTTCTTTTGTTTCGTCCGATAGTAGATGACAACAGAATGGGGCCAGTTGCCCCTACGCAAAGCAGATCATCTACATTCATGATCACTGCATCCTGAGCAATGCCTGTCCAGACGCTCAAATCACCTGTTTCCTTCCAATACATATACGCCAAAGACGATTTAGTACCCGCACCATCGGCATGCATTACCGTGCAATAGGCAGGATCATTGGCTAATAAGTCTGGTACGATTTTGCAAAACGCTTTCGGAAAAAGCCCTTTGTCGAGCTTTGCAATGGCTTGATGTACATCTTCTTTGGCAGCGGAGACTCCGCGTTGAGTATAGCGATCAGTCAATTTGAAAATGAATTAATTTGAAAATGCCATCAAAGTTAGCATTTTAAAAAATGTAACGGGCAAAGGCATATAACCCCAACGCCAACATGATGAACCCTGGCGCCATTTTGATGTACCGATTTTGCTGGATATAAGGCGCAAGCCGTGCAGCCATAAAAGTAAAAAGAGTCAACAGCAACATCGCCCCAACAGAAGTTCCAAAAACATAGCTATGAATAAGTGGCTGCGTGGAGAGGTCAATCCAACCTTGTGCTTTGAAGTAAGCCGTGGCGCCCGTCCAATACGGAATGGCCATCGGGTTAAGCACACTCAAAATCAAACCGCGCCTAAACCCACTTTTATTAAACTTGAGAGAAAAGTTTGACGGTTTGCGTGCCGACCATATGGTAAAAATTCCGAGCGTTGTGATGACCACCGCGGTAATTAGTTGCAGATTTGCCGCAATCCAAGGTGAGCGCGAAATCAAACTCTCAAACTCAACGGCAATCCAAGCATAAGGGTATTCGACAATTGATACCGCCAATGCAAACCGAAGTGCCGTGTTTATCTTTTTTTCAAGCCCTAGTTGCAATACTGAAACGTTTAGTGTACCAGGTGGAATAGAGCCGACAAAGCTGAAAGCAGTACCCAAAACGAAAACCGAAATGATGTCAATCATGGAACAAGTGCGATTACAAAAATAATCAATTACCGCCCAGCTTTTGACGGATCGAACTTCACACGCACCAGCACTTCGCTTTCTACAGGCGCGTTATCTTCTGTGGTGGGGGTCCAGGCAGCTCCTTCTTTTACCATGCGCAGCGCCTCATCATCAAACAACTTTCCTAAGCTTTTCACAATTTTGAATTCATCTAGGCTGCCATCGGTTTTTACTGTAAACTTCAATGAAACACGCCCCTTGATTTTCTTTTCTAATTCCGTTAGCGGATAGCGTGCTTCGCTGTCTAAGTAGCGGTTGTAAGCTTTTAAACCTCCTACCGGTTCGGCCTTTTTGATGAGGGGAGTATAGTTTTCATCTCGTGCACCGCCATACCCCGTTACCACCACTTCGCTCAATTGTGCGGTATCGTCCTCCAGCGAAACATTCAATTGGGCTTCCTTTGCTTCCACCAATTTTGTTTTAAGGCCAATGAATGAAAATACTAGGCTTGGTTGAGTAATAGGCGATTGCAATTGATAATTTCCATTTACATCTGTTACCGCACCAATTTTTGTTCCCATTATCACTACATTAACACCAGGCAACGGTGTTCCGTCCTCCGCAGAAACAACTTTACCTGATATTGTTTCACCTATGGAAGTTTTTCGGAGGGCTGTAACGGGCTCCATCGCGGGGGCTGCTGCTTTTTTGTTTTCCGCTGCTTCCTTCGCGACTATTTTATAATCGTCTTTTGAGGGCAAGGCTTCCCGCTCTTCTTCTGCCTCAGCATGGGCTGCCACCGGGGCCATTTCTTTTACCTCAACTTCGATTGTTGCCTTGTCCGCTTCTATGGTAGGTTTTTCAGCTACAGCCAAACCCTGCAAGTTCTTGGTTGTTTCATTAGGGATTGGCTGTGTTTTGCTCTCTACTTCTTTTGGTTTACTAAGGGCAAGTTGTTGATTTTGCTTCGGAGCTGGTGTAGCGATGATCGTGTCGGTAATGGATGCAGGTTGGTCTGCTGCAGGTTTTAGCTCTTCTGATTTCTGTAACGCCAATTCACCTTCTGTTTGGTCTTTTAACATTTGGCTGACGAACCACCAAACTCCCACCACAGCCAAAATCACTCCGGCTGCAATTCGCAAAGGCCAAATCCAAGTAGTAGTTTTCCTTTCAACCTGCATGGCCGACTTCAGTTGCGCCACATCGCCCGCAAATTCTTGAGAAGAAATGTGATCAAGCCCTTCCAATGCATCGGCTAAAAAAGGATCGGTCAGCGCTTGTTTTTCCAGCGCGTGCATTTCTGCAGCGGTCAACTCGCCCATGTTGTATTTTTCAATATCGTTGTTCCAGTTACGCATTTCGTTCCATGCACATCTTTAAATTACGTTTGCCATTTTGGATGTAGCTTTTTACTTGATTCATATCAAAACCTGTTGTGTCGGCCACTTCTTTGTAGCATTTTTCCTCCAAATAAAAGAGCCGTACGCATTTTTGTTGCTCAACCGCCAATAGCGCAATACAGTTTTCCAATTTAGTAAGATTTTGCTCCATTTCTGACTCGTCTTCCAGATGCAAAAGCGGGTTGCTTTCCATAAGGTCTGCCGAAATTCCTTCAGTTTTCTTCCCTTTCCCAGCCCTTAACTGCATAAGGCAATGGTTACGGGCAGTTACATACAACCAACTCTTAAAGTTATCCACCTCGTGCTTGTGAAGCGTGGTTGCCAGTTTTTCAAACAACTGCATTACGGCATCTTTGGCATCATCGCGGTCTTTTAGGTACTTCAAACACAAGCCATATAAAAGAGACGTGTAGCGCTGAAACAACTCACTCCAATAGGTCATGTCTCTCGATTGTTTGTACCGAATTAGAAGTTCCTCATCTGTGGAGACCATTTTTTGCACGGGTTGAATATAGGTGATGAGAGAGCTTCTTAAAAAGGTAAAGTGAATTTTTCTTCTTCTGGATCAAAAAAGTTGTAACTGCATTTATAGAATCCCATCCTAGCGTATCTTAATGGCAAATCTTAAATTTACGATGGTGAAAGACTTTAAAGTGGCAGAAGTAGAAGTGCTGGCAAAATCTGCCCGAGGT
>JBJTHA010000252.1:0-5009 GCA_046094265.1 Cytophagales bacterium | reverse complement strand
GCTGCGGTATCGTAGTTCACATTCACGAACTTGAAAATATCCAAATTGGCCAACTGTCGTTGCGTGTTGATGGTTTTGGTACGGCTGTACAAGCTATCGCGTTTAATGAACACGCGTTGAGCCAATATCTTCTTGTTGTATTCGGGAACAAAGTAGTTGAACGTCATATTTTCGTAAGGCTCCGACAATCGTTTCAGTTTACCGGTCAACTTGCGCCCCACGTCTGTAGTTATACTTACCGAGTCGACATGGTATTGCCGATGCTGGTTGACGCGTGGTGGGTTCAGTATTTCCATACGCAACAAGATTTTGTGGTCTTTGCGAGAGGTAGTGTCCACCTGAAAATCGATATACTGCCGCGAGAATGCGAAGTAGCCGTTGTCTTTCAGCAGGTAATCAATACGCTCGCGTTCTTTCGTGAGTTTGTCTTGGCTGAATTGATCACCTTCAGCGACTAAACTTGTGCTCTCTTCTACTATGCCAGCGACCCGCGCATCGGGTATGCTGTAGAGAATGGTATCAATGAAATAGGGTCGATCGGGCATGGCGGAGTAGCGTACGGTAACCTTCCGATTTCTTTCGCTGGTGGTGGCTGTTACTTTTCCCCTAAAATACCCGTTGATGAAAAGATAGTTGTTCATCTTCTCCACGCTTTGCGTCAACTTCACAGAGTCAAACACGGCCAACGGCTCGCCCCACTGCATAAACAAATTTCCGTTTTCGATCTTTTTGTCGAGGGCATCGGTTTTTTTTCTTTTCTTGAATTGCAGCGAGCTAATTTTTCGCGGGTCGGTAGTTTGGGCAATGCGTTGATCATAATACGTTTCGGCCTTTGCCCGCTTGTCGATGAATTTTTGTTTGGAGTGATTGACATATCGCTTTTCGCCTACATGGTACATCCAAACCAGCAGGTTGATGTTGAGCCACAAGAATTTCTTGTTGGGCTTTTGTACGGGCAGATCTGCTAAGTTACTTTTGTTGAAGTTCTTGGGTGCTTCAATGATTTGCTTGTCGAGCATTTTTTGATCTTGCCGCAAATACTGAGTGCCTAAGCAGCCACTAAGCGAAGAAAGAAGCAGAATATAGGCGAGGCCAAATGCACCGCGCTTCAAATAGCGAAATGAAAACTTTAACGAGCCAGAAAAAGTCGCGCCAATGATCTCCAAAGCAAAAGTCAAGTTCATTAAATCTTTGCAATTAAAGAAATACCGAAAAGAGGAGCAATGTTTTGCCATAGAAGGTGCAAAGAGCGTTGTGGAGCTGTTGCGTTCGGATTTTGATGTGCTCTGGCTGGCGGGCACCAGTTCTTTTCTGGAAGTCCACGGATCGCTGCTGGCAAAAAGAAAGATCGAGATAGTGGAAACTAATGCCAGCGAGCTTGCGCAGGTTGGCACCTTTCAAACCAACGATGGTGCCATCGCCATCGCATCGATGAAGCCCAACGTAGCACTGACGGTGGGAGATGAGTTTGCCTTGGTGCTCGATGACATCCGCGACCCCGGCAACTTGGGTACCATCATCCGCACAGCCGATTGGTACGGCATCAAAAAAATCATTGCATCTGAGGAGACAGCCGATTTCTATAACCCGAAAGTAATCCACGCCACCATGGGCTCATTTTGTCGGGTGCAGATTTTCTACACTTCGTTATTGCAGTATTTGAGCGATACTTCTCAACCCATTTACGGGGCTTTTTTAGACGGTGATAATGTGCATGACATCGATTTTTCGAAATCAGGCTTGCTGGTAATTGGCAACGAAGCGCAGGGTATTTCGAAAGTAGTTGAAAACAAAGTGACGCAAAGGATTACAATTCCAAAAAGGGGAGGAGCCGAGTCGTTGAATGCCTCTGTTGCCACCGCAATCATTCTAGATAATGTTTTTCGTTGAGCCGATCTAAAGCTCAGAAAAACCCAGAGCTTTGCTTGGTTGCTTCTTCAGATAGCTTTTCCGCTTCGGCTTTGCCAAGGTAATTGTCAATCAGGTAGTGGCCTAGATAAATAACAGGTGTCAGCAAGATGGCGACAGAGAATTTATACAGGTAGTTAGTCAATCCTATTGCCGCGATTTGCCCGCCAGAGAAAGTGCCAACAAATGCTAAGTACAATACCACGAAACTGTCCACAAACTGCGATACCAAAGTAGATCCTGTTGCCCGAAGCCAGAGTTTCTTCGGCCCGGTTACAGCCTTCAATTTTTGAAATACAAACACGTCAATGAGTTGCCCTATCAAAAACGCGGCCAGTGAGGCAATGATAATCCGTTGCCCTTGACCCAAGATTTTGTTGAACGCAAAATCCATGTTGAAGTAATTGCCCTCGGCATCTTTGTTGTTGGCTTGCAGCCACCACTCGGCAGGTGGTAGTTTCATGGTAAGGAAGATCACCAAGAAAGAGTATGCGATGAAGATGGCCGCCAGATAGCTGATGCGTTTTACCCCCGGCTTGCCAAAATATTCATTGATTAGGTCGGAGGTAATGAACACCACCGGCCAGATAACCGCACCCGCAGTGAGGTTGAAGTCCATGGTAAAACCTAAGATGTTGAGGTGGGCAGGAGCAAGGCCGAGTGTGTTCTCGCCTGAGAAAATTTTTACGCCAATGAGTTCAGCAATGATTGCGTTGGTGAGGAAGATTCCCGCCAACACCACGAACAATGTGTTCTTCTTTTTTTCGAGTGACTGCTCTATCATTTGCTTATCAGGCTACAAGGTGGGTGGTTTCGCCTTCAATTGCAAGCACCGTGTTTCCGAACTCGCTCTGCGCTTCTGCCAGCATCTCATTCAAGTCGCGGTAGCGCGCGGAAAAATGACCGAGCATCAATTTTTTTGCCCCGCAGAGATTGGCCATTGCAGCCGCCTGGCGTGCTGTACTGTGTTTCGTCTCCAACGCTTTATCGCGGTCCGTTTCCATAAAAGTAGACTCGTGGTACAGCAAATTGACACCCTTGATCTGCTCTGCCATGGGTTCGTTCCACATGGTATCCGAGCAATAGGCATAGCTCAGGTTGGGCTTGAGAGGCAACGTGAAGTCCATGCTTTTGTAGATCACCTTTCCAGCATCATCCGTTACGTCAATCCCTTGTTTCAGCAGCGCCAGGTGCTGCAGCAGCATACCCTCTTGCAGTTTTCTTTTGTCGAGGTTGAGTGATTTCTGTTTTTCACGGAACAGAAAACCGGCACACGGCAACTTGTGGTTCAGGGGAATGGTTTCAACACGCACAACGTCATCATCCAACAATACCGCTCGTTGCGTGGGTTCAAAGGAGTGAAAGTGGATGGTGTAGTTCAATACCGACTTGGAGTGCTTGAGTTGTAACAGAATGATTTCTTGCAAGCCAAAAGGCGCATACAAATGCAGATCATACGTTCTTTTTTTGAGGTGCATCGAAAACAACAAGCCCATCAGTCCAAGGTAATGGTCGCCATGCAAGTGGCTGATGAAAATATGGCTGATTTTGGATTGCGGTACGTCAAAACGCTGCATTTGCATTTGCGCGCCTTCGCCACAATCAATCAAAAAGTGCCGGTTGTGAATGTTGAGGTACTGGCACGAGGTGAATCGCCCCAACGCTGGTGCAGCCGCACTAGAACCTAAAACTGTAAGGGAAAAATTGCCCAAATCTGATTCTTTGATTCGATAATTGGTTAATACGGTGATTTGCCTTTTGAATTCATTAACGAATCAACGAATTAATCAATCAACGAATTTACTCTTCGCTCTTCATATCCTTTTCAATCTCGTGCATAAACACTGCGTCAATGCCTTCTTCAACGGTCGGCAAAATATTAAGCACACTATCCAACTGCGAGATTTTGATCAACTTCATAGTGTGATCTGACAGGCACGTCAAAACAAAAATACCGCCTTCTTCTTGCAAAATGCGGTTGCCCACCAGCAACGCGCTCAATCCTGAAGAATCGGTGTATTTTACTTCGGAAAGATCAAGAATGATGTTGCGCACCCCTTCTGCATGCAGTGTCACCATCTCCGATTTTAGCTGAGGAGCGGCTGTTGAATCTAGTTTTTCTTCGTGCAAACGAATCAATGTGTATTTTTCCTGCTTGTCGATGGTGTATTTCATTGTCTGAGAATAAAGAACCCTGAATTGAAATTTTAAATAATTGCGGCTGCTAATTTAGTGATTTAACGATACTTTGCTCAATTCGTTTTTCGATGGAAGCATAATCCAGCGGTGTCAGCTTTTCACCCGTCATTTGCTCGTATAATTCTTGGTAGCGGTGCGAAATCCCCTTGATGATCTCATCTGTCATTTCTGGCACGCGCTGCCCTTCTTTGCCTTGAAATCCGTTTTCGATCAACCACTGGCGAACAAATTCTTTGGAGAGCTGCTTTTGGGGTTCACCCCGCTGCTGGCGTTCCTCATATCCTTCGCGGTAAAAATAGCGAGATGAATCAGGCGTGTGTACTTCATCTATCAGGTAGATCCGTCCGTTGTGCTTGCCAAACTCGTATTTGGTGTCCACCAATATTAAGCCGCGTTTGGCCGCCAGCTCAGTTCCTTTTTGGTAGAGTTTATACGTGTAATCTTCCAGCGTTCTATAATCACTTTCGGTTACCAATCCTCGTTTCAAAATTTCTTCTCTCGAAGTATCTTCATCGTGCCCCACGTGCGCCTTGGTAGTAGGTGTAATAATGGGGTGGGGCAGTGGATCATTTTCTTTCAACCCCTCCGGTAACGGTACACCACATAACAATCTTTTTCCCGCTTTGTACTCGCGGGCAGCATGGCCTGCCAAATAACCCCGCACCACCATCTCAACCGCAAATGGCTCACACTTAAACCCAACCGTTACGTTTGGGTCCGGAGTGCTCATCACCCAGTTGGGCACAATTTCTTTTGTAGCAGCCAAGTTGTGAGCAGCTATTTGGTTTAAGATTCTCCCCTTATCGGGAATGCCTTTTGGCAGCACCACATCGAAGGCGGAAATACGGTCGGTGGCAACCATGGCCATCTTATCGCCAAAGTAATATACATCGCGTACTTTC
>JBJTHA010000251.1:0-10258 GCA_046094265.1 Cytophagales bacterium | reverse complement strand
CATGGCTATTATGGATTCATGGAGTTCTCCAACCAAAAACCAATTCTTAAACAAATGAATCATTATTCTTCCACCAGCTTGCTTTACCCACCCTTTACCAATAGCGTGAAACGCATTGTCGGTTGGATGTTGAAATATTTTTAAAATTCTTATCTATTCATTTGGTGCTGGTGCTAGACTTTGTGCTCTATTAACTTTTTGCAATTAGTATTGAAGCAGAGATTTGTGATACTCAGATAGCATTAATAATGGCCGACCGAGTGCAAAAGCGGAAATTGAGCTTCTGTAAGCTACTTTTGCAAAGTGAATCCACGGTTCAGACGTTTATCATGGTTATTAACTGGCATGGGCATAGCCTATTCCATATTGGTGGTAGTCATGGGTTTGGCATGGTACAAGGGTCAAATGATAGAACCCTTTCATTTTTTCAACGACCTGCCGGAGTGGAAGCAGTTGGATAAACTAGCTCATTTCTGTTGGTCGTTTCAAGTATCGGCATTGGTATTTCGGCTTTTGAAATGGGGCGGTTGGCAAACGGTAAAAGTGTCAAGTATCGTAGGGTTTGCATTAGTTTGTTCTGTTGAAATTCCCGATGGTTTTTCTACGGGTTATGGGGCTTCTCTCTTTGATATCGTGGCGAATGCGCTGGGTGCATGTTGTTTTTTTGTTCAATTCCATTTTTGGAAATTAATTAAACTTTTCGCGAAGTTTTCATTTCATCCAACGGCATTTGCAATCCAACGCCCCAGTTTATTGGGCGATGGTTTTTTACAGGAGCTGTTAAAAGATTACAATGGGCAAACTTTTTGGTATGCATGGACACCTTCATTTAAAATGTGGCCGCGGTGGCTTTCGTTGGCAGTGGGCATAGGTGCGGAGGGAATGATTTATGGAAGAGATGCCGAAAATCTTTCGCGCGGATTTACGCCTTTTCGCAAGATTTTATTTTCAGTGGATTTGAATTTTACCTCCTTCAAGTTTGAGCAAAAATGGTTGAATGTGCTCATTTATCCGTTGCACATCTTAAAATTTCCCGCGCCCGCATTAGAAGTGTCCGAGCGAGGCGTTAAATTTCATTGGCTGTACTTTTAGCTTACCGCTATACAAGAAATTTCAATTCACAGCAGTTATAGAAAGAGAAGTGACGGTTATGTTTCACTTTGCCCTGAATTGGATATAGCTATTCAAGGTGAAACAATGGAAGAATCGTCTGTTAACTTAGAGGAGGCAATTGAACTGTTTTTGTTGCTTCCTGTTCATGTGGCGTATGCCTTATGGCTCTTTTAACTATCAAGACATTGGATTTTATATATCAATTTTGACGGCTACTATGATATCATTGATGACAAGATTTCTTTTAAAAAAATATCAGAAAGATTATATGAAAAGGGTAAATAAGTAGATTCAAAAAAACTCAAAGAGTCAGATTGTTAAAAAATAGAGGTTGCGTTTAGCAACCTCTATCTTAATTCATACCCCTTCAATATCGCCTTGGCCAAGGAGACTTTATGTACTTCATCGGGGCCATCGTAAATCCTGGCACCACGCTCGTGCCGATACCAAAAGGAAAGAAGCGTATCATCTGTGATGCCGAGTGCGCCATGCACTTGAATGGCTTTGTCTAAGGTTTTCATCAGCACATCGGCCACAAAAAATTTGATGGTCGAGATTTCTTCTTTGGCAGCCTTTGCTCCCGCTAATTCCATTTTGTGAGCGGTATGCAATACCATTAATCGCGCAGCATTAATGTGAGCTCTGCACTCGGCAATCCATGCCTGAATGATTTGTTGCTGGCCCAAGAATTGACGGTCGCTCAACTTGCGTGTAGCCGCGCGGCTGCACATTAAATCAAATGCCCGTTCACAAATGCCGATCCATCGCATGCAGTGATGAATACGTCCCGGCCCCAATCTCGCTTGCGCCAATGCAAAACCCTGCCCTTCTTGTCCAATCAAATTCGCTACAGGAACTTTGCAATTGGTAAACCGAACTTCCGCATGGCTAAAATAGTCTTCGCCTGCCTCGCCCATAATGGAAATGTTGCGCACTAACTCAAAACCAAGATTATCTAAAGGCACTAAAATCATACTGGCACGGAGATATGGGTTTGTATTTTGTGCGTCTGTTACTGCCATCACAATTGTAAAGTTGGCGCCATCGGCTGCGGTGGTAAACCATTTGTGCCCATTGATTACATATTGGTTCCCTTCCCGTTGTGCTGTGGTCGCCATATTCACCGGATTAGAACCAGCAAACTCAGGCTCCGTCATGGCAAAGCAAGAACGAATCTCTCCGATCATAAGCGGGTGCAAGTATTTATCCTTCAAATCAGCGGAAGCAAACTGGTGCATCAACTCCATGTTGCCAATGTCTGGTGCGTTGCAATTAAAAATCAAATGCCCTAATGGAGAAGTACCCAACAACTCGCTCACTTGTGCAAACTCCATTAGATTCAACCCTACACCGCCATCTTCAGGCGATAAATGTGGCGCAAATAGTTTTTGAGTTTTTGCTTTCTCGCGTAAGGCTTTGATGATAGACAGCGACTGACGAAAAGGCCTGGTGATAATGCTCAACTCGATGGGGTACACTTCCTTCTTCAAGAAATCTTGGTATTGAGGAAGAAGGGGTTTTAGTTTTTCGGTGAGGAAGAGTTCAGTCATGGAGCTATGGAGAAAATGAAAGTTAAATTATTCCACGCAAAGGCGCAAAGTGTGAGTCTTGTGTTTTTTATTTACTCACCCCACCTCGACTTGGTCGAAGCACCCCTCTCTTCACTGAAGAGAGGGGAAAGTTTGCTTGCAAACGGGGGTGAGTTGGAGTTAATACCACCCATCAACAAACCCACAGCGTTTTCTCAATTTTAACTACATTGCCAACCCATTAATGAAAAAGCTATTTTCCGTAGGGCTAGTTTCACTGTTCTTGCTTCACTTTGCGGGTGTGTATACCTATTTTGGTGTACGACTAATGGCCATTCGGCAAGAAATGAGGTTGCTATTAAAAGCTACGCCTGACGAAAAATTGGAGTTGATTCAATTAACAAAATCGGAATATCAAAAATCTTTACATGAAGAAGATGAATTGGAACTAAACGGAAAGATGTATGACATTGCCAGAGTAGAAGTGAAAGAAGGCATTTATTTTGTGTATGCCTTGCACGATGTTGCAGAGGATAACTTGCTCGGATTCTTAAATGAAGTACTGAAGCGCTCATCTTCCGATAAAAAGCCTGTGCCTTCGCAACTGGTAAGTTTTATGACATGGGTTTATTTGCCCGTGCAGAATGAATTTAAGTTTTCATCCGAATCAGTTTCTATTGGGACTACCCTCTATTTAGATCTTTACGCTGCCATCTCTTCGGTAGTTGAATCCCCCCCGCCTCGAGTTTAATTTATTCATTTTTCGCTTCCCTATCTTCAATGAAAGGAGCAAGTAGGGTCTGTGAACGCAAGTTGGCAGACTAAATATTCCATTTATAAATTCTTAAAAAAATGAATAAAATTCTATCAATCATATTGATTTCAATTTCCACGTGTGCCTGGTCGCAATATGCAGAGCAGGAGGAAAGCGATACAACCAAAGTGCGCTATTTAGACGAAGTGGTTGTTTCTGCCAATCGGGTGCCAGAGCAACGAAGAAGTATTGCACAACAAATTTTTGTTATACGTCCGTCTACCATCAAAGCATTTAATGCTCAAACCACAGCAGACCTTTTGCAGAATACTGGCTTTGTAGCGATGCAGCGGAGTCAGCAAGGTGGGGGTAGTCCGATTTTGCGCGGTTTCGAGGCAAGCCGAGTTCTGTTGGTAGTTGATGGTGTCCGGATGAATAATGCGATTTATCGCGCAGGTCATCTTCAAAATGTGCTGCGGGTAGATAACAATAATCTAGATCATGCCGAAGTGTTACTTGGTCCATCTTCCACCGTATATGGCAGCGATGCACTAGGTGGAGTGATTCATTTTTATACACGCAACCCGGTGTTGGCAACAAATGGCCAAAAATCAAATAACAACGGTGAGGGTTTTGTCCGCCTGGGATCTGCCAACGATGAAGAGACTTTTCACTTTGACATAAATGTAGCAGACGAAAAACTGGGGTCTTTTACATCTGTAACAGTAAGCGATTTTGGTGATTTGCGAATGGGCAAAAATAACAACCCCAATCTTGATCAACCCTTTGGCTTGCGCAATCAGTACGTGGTGCGTGCACCAGACAATTCGGGCGATTTGTTGGTAGACAACGCAGACCCGTTGGTACAGAAATTTAGTGTTTATCGTCAATGGGATTTGTTGCAAAAGTTTCTTTATAGGGCAAGCGACCGCGTAAGCCATGTCTTGAATTTTCAATACTCAAACACCAACAATGTGCCCCGCTACGATCGTCTGACTGATCCGGGCGCCAATAACACGGGGCTTGCATGGGCCGAATGGTATTATGGCCCTGAAAAACGCTTTATGGGTAGCTACAGTTTGAAGATGACAGACTTGGGCAAATGGGCAGATGGCATAACAGCAACAGCAAGTTACCAAGATGTGCAGGAGAGCAGAATTCAACGGAGGTTCAACAGCAATAACCGCGATGCGCGCGTTGAGGATGTTTCCGTATTCGGATTGAATGTTGACTTAAACAAAGAGGTAAGAGGCCATAAAATCCGTTACGGTTTTGATGGCCAGTACAATGTGTTACGTTCAACCGCCACCCGCACCAACATTACCAACCTAGCTATTTCTGGAGTGGATACTCGCTATCCTGATGGGGATAATGTGATGGGTTTATACGCCCTGTATGTTACCCACACAAAGGAGTTAAGGCCTAATCTTTTTATCAACGATGGGCTTCGTTTCGGTTATAGCACCTTGTTTTCTGGTTTTAACAGTCAACTGTTTTTTGCCTTCCCATTTAACCGAATCAGTCAAGAAAATTTATATGCCAGCGGGAATTTAGGATTAGTTTACACACCATCGTTTTGGAAGTTCTCATTGATGGGCAGTACTGGTTACCGCGTTCCTAATTTTGATGATTTAACAAAAATCTTTGAAGCATCTAATACCTTCACGGGAAGTGCAACTGCCAATGGTAGGATAACAGTCCCCAATCCAAATCTAAAACCCGAACAAACCATCAATGTGGATGGATCTGTCTCTTATTTTTTTGGATCTAACGCTAGATTAGAGGCGGTGGGATTTTACACCAAGTTTGTAGACGCCATTGTAGTTAGGCCAGCTACCTACAAAGGTCAACCAACTATTATTTACAACGGGTTTCCCGCAGAAGTACAAACTAGTCAAAATGCTTCTGAAGCATACTTATATGGATACTCTCTCAGCGGACGATATGATGTAACGTCTGCACTTTCGCTTACAGGATCATACAACTTCACCTATGGCAGAGTGCTAAACTCGGGTGGAAACGAAATCCCTTTAGATCATGTTGCCCCAGCGTTTGGGCGAGGCGGAATACTTTACGCTCAGAATAAGTTAAGAGCAGAAGCGTTCGTCAATTTTAGCTCGGCAAAAAAATTAGAAGATTACAGCCCGAGTGGTGAAGATAATCTGCAATATGCGCCAGCCACCGGAATGCCTGGTTGGTACACCATCAATTTACGCGGGTCATATGAGTGGAATAAAACCTTCTTAATTCAAGCCGGTGTGGACAACTTGATGGACATCCAATATCGCACTTTTGCATCTGGGATGAATGCACCGGGCATCAATTTTTTCGGTTCCTTAAGAGTAAGATTCTAGCGTTTGCATAAGCGTTTGCCTCCAGAAGTGGCTTTTTTATGAAGCCACTTTCTTATTTTTTTAGACCATGCGAAAACTCATTTTACTTTTTTGTTCACGCTTACTGCCTGCACTCAAAGGCTAAAGGATTTTACCCAGTATTGATATTTTTAAAAATTGTAATTTTATCGTTCATCAGAGCATTGACCGCATAAGAAAGCAGTGGTAACTCCCAGAAAACCTATTCGTATTTCTTTCAAAAAGTAAAATGACCATCCGTTCCATTGTGCGGCTCAAACCCGGCCGCGAAAATTCCATTCTTAGATTCCATCCGTGGGTATTCTCGGGAGGCATTCAATCAATCGACAACGAACCCATGGATGGAGACTGGGTGGAGGTTCAGAACCACCAGAAGCGTACGTTGGGATTTGGCCACTACCAAAAGGGAACTATTACCGTGCGCATAATTGTGTTTGGCGAAGAAACGCCAGCCGATACCATTTGGGCCGCTAAAATCGCCAAAGCCTATTACCAGCGCAGAGCTACCAATGTTGTTTCGGCATTTACAAATGGCTTTCGTTTGGTACATGGCGAGGGGGATGGCCTCCCCGGATTAATTGTAGACCTGTACAACAAAGTGGCCGTAGTGCAGGCACATTCAGCAGGCATGCACAACGACAGGCACAAAATTTCCGATGCCATTCGCGAGGTGCTTGGCGATGGTGTAACCGCGGTGTATTACAAGAGCCCTTCGGTGGGAAAAATACAAACCGAAAATGAATACCTGTTCGGAATGGCCGCAGTTCCACACATAATGGTAGAGCATGGCAATCAGTTTTTTGTGGATTGGGAAGAAGGCCAGAAGACAGGGTTCTTTTTAGACCAGCGCGAAAGCCGAAAACTACTGGGCGAATTCTGTGACGGAAAAAAAGTGCTAAACACCTTCTGCTACACGGGTGGATTTTCGGTATACGCCCTACAGAACAAAGCGAAGGTTGTACACTCCGTAGATGCCTCTGAAAAGGCCATTGAACTAACCCGAAAGAACCTAGAACTAAATGGTTTCAGTGCCGAAGATAACGGTTGTTTTGCTGAAGACACTTTTGATTTCATTCGCGATAAGCAGGGAGAATACGATGTAATTGTGCTTGATCCGCCTGCCTTTGCCAAGCACAAAGAGGCGAAGCACCAAGCAATGAAGGGCTACCAACGGTTGAATGCAGAAGCTATGCGCATTATTAAACCGGGAGGAGTAATTTTTACCTTCTCATGTTCACAGGTAGTAGATAGGCAACTGTTTTACGATACGATTGTTTCGTCTGCCATTCAAGCAAAAAGGAGCATTAAAGTGCTTCATCATTTATCTCAACCTTCCGACCATCCGGTTTCTATTTTTCATTCTGAAGGAGAGTATTTGAAGGGGTTAGTGTTGTGGGTGGAGTAAACATGTTTTTGTGAAGTTTGACTTGCGCTCTTCGTTGCTACCTTTATGGCAATGTCTAATCCTTACCTCTTTTTGATGAAAACTGCTTGGCGGTATGCAAAGCATGAGAAGAGGCAATACATTTTGGTGTACTCTTTGTTCATTTTGGCGAGTGGCACATTTGCCGTTGCCCCACTGCTGTATGGTTGGTTTATCGATGCAGTGCAGGGCGGCACCGACCAACTGAAATACGCGTTGCTTTATGCTGGCCTCTACTTTTTGCTTCGCTTGGCAGAGTGGGCATTGCACGGACCTGCCCGTGTATTGGAGCGCAAGTTGGCATTTAATCTTAGTCGCAACTTTTTGCAGGAGCTGTACCACCAAACACTTCACCTGCCCGTGAAATGGCAGCAAGACAATCATAGCGGTGCCACCATCAATCGCATACGCAAAGCTTACGAGGCTTTGAAGGATTTTTTTCAGAACGGATTCATGTATTTGTATGCGCTTACGAAGTTCGTGTCTTCGTTTGTGGCCATGCTGCTGTTTTCGCCTCTATTTGGCGGCATCGGCATTGTGTTGGGTGCAATTACGGTATGGATTATTTTCAAGTTCGACAAACCTTTTATCAAATCCGTTGACGACACCAATGAAAGGGAGCACGTGGTGTCAAGCACGTTGTTCGATAGTCTCTCCAACATCATAACCGTTATCACATTGCGCCTAGAAAAACGCATGGAGAAAAGCTTGCTCGAAAAAGTAAAGGATGTGTATTCTCCTTTTATAAGATCGGTAAAAATAAATGAGTGGAAATGGTTTGTGGCTGACATGTTGGTTGTAGTAATTTATTGTGTAAACATTGTTGGCTACGTTTATCAAAACACCTTGCCCGGTCAGCTGTTTGCTCTGGGCGGGTTGGTAACGTTAATTGGTTTTGTCAATCAGTTCACCAGTGTGTTTCACGATGTTGCCTGGCAGTATACACAAATTGTTCAGTACAACACCAACGTGCAAACGGCTCGTTCTATTTCAGAAGCTTACCAACAACATCACTTGCCGGATGGCGCAAGTAATCTGCCTGAGAAATGGAAGAAAATCTCGATTGGGAATCTGAACTTTTCGCACAAAGAAAGTTACTCATCAGAAGAAAAAGCCCAAAGCCTGCATCACATCTCAATCAACATTGAAAAGGGTAAACGCGTGGCACTGATTGGGGAAAGCGGCAGCGGCAAAAGCACACTCATGGCTTTGCTGCGCGGTTTATACGAACCCGAAAAAGGAACAGTCGTAAAAGTAGATGGCAGCCAAAATGCCAACATCGATTCGTTGCACGATATAGTGACACTCTTTCCGCAAGAGCCAGAAATTTTTGAAAACACGATTGAACACAATATTACGCTTGGTTTGCCCTTTGAGGAGAAAGAAATTATGGAAGTGTGCGAGACCGCTCATTTCACCGATGTAGTTCATCAATTGCCAAAAGGTTTGCAATCAAACATTCAAGAGAAAGGTGTTAACCTCTCGGGAGGGCAAAAGCAACGGCTGGCACTGGCACGCGGCATACTCGCTGCCAAAAGTTGCGACATTATTTTACTGGATGAACCCACCAGCAGCGTAGACCCCAAAACGGAAATCCAGATTTATGAAAAACTTTTCAAAGAATGCGAAGGTAAAGCCGTTGTCTCAACGCTCCACCGGTTGTATTTGTTGAGCTACTTCGACTATGTGTATGTGCTAAAAGACGGCCAAGTGGTAGAAGAAGGCACGTTTGAGGAACTGAAATCCTCGGGTGCGATTTTTCAAGAACTTTGGCGACATCAGCAGGAGAAAGCGATGGTATCTTAACTTCACCGTTTATTACTTTTTATCCTTATCTAGAATAAGGCTTTTCACAAACACCATCTGACGGTCAAAATTGTTAACCAAATCTTTCGGTTGTACTTCCACTACATAATCGGGCATTGCACCGCGCCCATGCTCATAGCCAGGCCGGGTGGCATTATTATAATAAACCAAAGGCGTACCCACTTGAATTTTTGAATGCGGCAAAGTTAGGTGGACGAAGCTGGCTCCGTTTCCACCCTCATACGCCCCACCTGCTTCCATACCCACCGTGGTACCAACCTGATAGGTCTTGCAGGCCGCCAGAAACTCGGAGGTTGTTGAAAATGAACGTTCATTTTGCAAAATGTAAACGCTACCGCTAAATCGATTGGGCTTTGGTTGTTGTGGCTGCAAGTCAGGGGAGAATTCGGCTAGCAATGAAAAAGTGCCGTCCCGTTCATTCTTCAATTCCTTTTTTAAGTTCTTTTTGTATTCTGCTGATAGATCAGAAAATGCCAGGAATTCAGAGCTATCTGTTATGGTTTGCATCTTTTGGTAGTACCGTACGGCCGAGTCTTGCTTCATCAGGTAGGTGAATAGTTCAATGCCTTGGTTGTCCCATCCACCCGAGTTACTCCTCACATCAATTATCAGGTTCGTACATTTCTTGGCATTAATTTTCTTGAGTGAAGTCTCCATAAATTTCCGCATGCCCAATTTGGCTTCATCACCAGTATGCATGCCCCTGCCACCAAAGGCATCAAAACGTAAGAGCGCAGTGGATGGAGCATCAGTGGGGAAAGATAACCGCCAGGGTTTTTTATGCCGTTGGTTGTAGAGTTGATTTGCTTTCTTATTGATTTTGCCTTTGACATACGCTCGCTCCGTGACGCCATATTTTTGTGCAGGGACTTTTGTTCGATAAACGTTACCATTCAAATCCTTAAACTCCAATTGGAATAGACGAGGCCGCTCGACTAACGTGTAGTAAAACAAGCAAAACAAGCCGCCTTGCAAAGCTGTGTTCTTGGAAGTATCTGTAAATCCATCTGACCAATAGTGGCGCTTGATGACCCTCATTATGCTATCAACAGAATGCCCGTTGATACGTGTAAGCTCGTACCCCAAGGTCACCTGCGTATCGGTACTGCCATTGAAGATGACATAGAGTTTGCCACCGATTGGAAACATAAAAAACGGAAATGATTCTACACTACCGATGTAACCATTGAAATTGGTATTGGGTAAAGCATTGGTATGAGCACAGCGTATATCTGATACC
>JBJTHA010000250.1:0-3569 GCA_046094265.1 Cytophagales bacterium | reverse complement strand
GCTCCAAATTCTTATTATACGCGCCAATAAACTCCTTGGAGAAACTCTCCAATATTAGTACCACCACGTTTTTACTTTGAAAAGACAATGTATCAACCGGCATTTTCACTGGATTGAAAACCTCATTCAAATCCCTTTCGCTGGAAAAGTAATTTACTTTTGTAATTATGTTTGCTTTAGCGGTGCGCATCAACGCAAAAGGGGTGTTTAGCACTAGGTTAATCTCGCGCGGATCTTTTACATAAGCAGCGGCATTGCTCAGCGTAATAGGGCGAGTGCTCTCGCGAAAACCACCGCGTGCACCGCCAATAAAAAGTCCAATTGAAATTAAAAAACCAAGTGTTCCAAATCCGTAAAATTTCCAAACACTTTTCATCTGAGGTCCCCGGTAACGAATGCGATTAAACAACACCACCATGATGGCGATAATCGTCATAAAAAAAAGCGTAGCATACCAATAGTCGAATAAAAATCGAAAAAAAAGTCTTCCTAAATTCGTTTCGTTTTCAAATTGATTAAGAACACTTAAGGTGGTGCGCCTGAGCGTGAAACGGTAATAAATAAAGTCGACCGTATTAGCTGCAAAAGCAATCGTATTGCATACAAAAAATATGCACTTGAGCATTGCCTTGTACCAATTTTTGAATCGACAGGTAACGGGCAGTATCATCAATAAAATAACCAGCGAGTTGGAGTACAGTGTAGCCGATAAGTCGAAGCGAAGGCCACCCGCCATTAGTACCAAGAAGCGTTGAAGGGTAATGCCGGGGAAGAATGACAGATTGAACAAATAGAACGCCACGCGGCTTATCGAATACAAGAGCATCACCAGCAGTAGGCTGCGTATCAGCGCCCAGTAAATATTCCACCTTCCTTCATTCAGTCTTTGCCACATCACCAAAATTATTTCGGATTTTGGCACAAAAATAACTCAAAAAATAAATGCGTTTACCTGATTTATACATCTCTAAATGCGCTAGCTCTTTTGGAAAATATGGCGCATGTACGATAGTGGCACGAGTGGCTAACTTACCTCACAGCTCAACAATATTGTTGTTGATGCTTTGCATCTCTACCAAACAAACCACTGGTTCGCCTTAAATGCAGTCCGCCAGCTACAGATCTAAAAGCACTGCAGTAACTTAAACCAAAAGGCGAGCAGACCTTTTCATTGCCTCTTCCGATTTCTGGCCGTTTTCAATATTACTTTGAATGGTGGATACCAACTCGTTCACCAATTCGCGTTTATATCCAAATTTTACTGCAAAAATTCTTGATAGTTTCATCTCCTCCACGTGAATGGCTTTGTCGATGCTCATCATGTGTATAAGGTCATAAAGTTGTTCAAATTTTTCCTTCGCATCAGAGGGCACTTCAAATTTTATTTGATCTGGATTCTGGCGAATCTCCTTTAACTGGCTTTCGGAGATACCATTGCGTTTGGCAATGGAACGAAGGAGTTCATACTCCACCAAATCAAAATTACCATCAACTGCGGCCATTTCAATTAAGTTTTTCATGTGGCCTTTGGCGGTGGCTGTACCCAGCCGAAATGCCTTTAGCAATTCTTTAAAATTCATGAATGAAGTGATTAACGAAATCGAAAATAATAGAAATGGCAACAGAAAAAAAGAAAATTTATCGGAAATTATGCATTACAAAAGACTGAAATTGATCTTCGTGGGCTAAAAAATCGCTCAATAGCATCAATTGATTATTGGCGCGCACTAAATTTTGCTGTTCGTAGCGAGCCCCATAGTATCTGTCATCAGTAAAGTAATCGGTTAAAAATCTCAGTGCCTGCATGTAGGTAAGCCAAACCCCTGACTTTGTAAACGATTGAAGTTCGAACAGTGTAAGTGCGTCTGCCATATTTGTTAAATATCCTTGAGCCACCGCCTCAAAAAACGCCCGCCTTACGGGCAGTTTTGAATAGTCAGCTTCTTCTTCGCTTGCAGGCGACAAATAGGTACGCATCATATCGCCAACATCACTAATGAAAAATCCCGGCATTACCGTGTCTAAATCGATAACGCAGAGCCCCTGATCGGCTTCACCAAAGAGCACGTTGCTGATTTTCGTGTCATGATGAGTTACTCTTCGCCTCGCCTCGGAACTACTAACAAACTGTTGCCATTCGTCCACCAGATAAGCATAGGCATCGACTGTGGCAATTTCTCTCTTACAAGCATCAATGCGCTTACGATTTCCATTTTTTAACGCATCAAAAAACTGTGTATACCGCAACGACAGGTCATGAAATTGAGGAATAGTGGTATTCAGCAGGGTAGCATCTAAATCTGAAAACAGTTTTGTAAACAACCCAAACTGATAAGCTGCCTCGTAGGCTTGTGCAGGAGTTTCAACTATTGAAATGGTGGTAGAACTGCGGACGAAAGGTAACAGCCTAAAGCAATCCGCTCCCTCTTGCACAATGAGTTCGCCAGAAAATGTCGGAATCTCGGCCACCAACGGATACTCAGACCCGATGATCTTCAGGTGTTTTTTTAGCAATTGAGTGTTGGCCGCAATTAGGTGTGGATCGCTAAAAACGTGCGTATTGATTTGCTGTAGGATGTATTCCTTTTGTTGGTCGTTTATCTTCCAAGTGGAGTTAATGAGGCCGCCACTTATTTTGGTTGTGTGTGCAGCGGTTATGCCATACTGGCAAAGAACGGATTGTAAGTTGACTTCGGTCATACACTTGGCTGCAGGCTACAAATCCCAAGTTGCCGTTTGGCCTGAAGCATCATCTACAACACCACATTTACAATCCTGCCAGGCACTACAATTACTTTTTTAGGCGGCTTGCCTTCACTCCACTTTTGCACAATTTCAGAGGCAAGTACCACTTTCTCAATATCTTCTTTGGGCATGTCCAATGCAAAATTCATTTTCGTGCGCACTTTGCCGTTGATGGAAATGGGGTATTCAAAAGAATTTTCTTTTACGTACTCCTCATTATAAACGGGATAATTGGCATTGATTACGTAACCGGTGTGGCCCAGCTTCTCCCACAATTCTTGGGTGATGTGAGGTGCGTAAGGCGACAGAACAACAAGCAATTGTTCAAGAACAGGACGCTTGTTGCACTTCAACGAACTCAATTCATTAGCACAAATCATAAACTCGCTCACCGATGTATTGAACGAATAGCTTTCTACATCGCTCTCTACTTTCTTGATCAGTTTGTGGAGTACCTTCCATTCTTCGTTGGTGGGTTCGGCATCGCTTACCTGCCAATTGCCCTGTGCATCGTGGAAGAGGTTCCATACCCTGCGCAAAAATTTAAACACGCCATCAATACCTTGTGTGCTCCAAGGTTTCGATGCTTCCAATGGCCCCAAAAACATTTCGTACATGCGCAACGTATCGGCACCATAGTTATCGATGATATCATCGGGGTTGACCACGTTGTAGTATGACTTGCTCATTTTTTCGATGGCAGATCCACAGATATACCGTCCTCTGTGTGGGTCTAATGTTATTTCTCCTTGATCATCCTCCAATATGAAAATTCCATCCGCAAAATCAACTTTATTCTTTTTTAATTCGTCAACATTCAAAAC
>JBJTHA010000249.1:0-14762 GCA_046094265.1 Cytophagales bacterium | reverse complement strand
GTGGTTTACAGGGCTGTGGATGGACACTAACTCCATTAGAACACCTCTAAATTTTTATTCCTAATGACAATTCCGGGATAAATCGTTTTAGGCTCAAAACCTTTGTAACTCCAACACAATCAATGATTTCAAAGAACAAATCAAAAGAACATCAAAACACTAGTGATAGAATTTATTAGAAAATCTGACCGAATTTAAGGACTCTTACACAACTTAAGCCGTTGAGTATCAAATCCTTTTTACAATTTTTCTCCAATGGCCGCCATTAGAATTTTTCCTAATGACAATTCCAGGTTAAACAACTGCTTAACATTATCTAAGCTGCCCAGAGGAACTAACCAAAGCTTTTTCTAACATTGCAGTTGAATCAACCACTATGACTAAGTTCACTTTTGCTGAAAAGAAAGATACCCGCTCTGGCTTTGGTGCGGGGCTGTTAGAACTAGGGAAATCCAACAGCGATGTAGTAGCACTTTGTGCCGACCTTACGGGATCGTTGAAAATGGATGCCTTCAAAAAAGAGTTTCCAGATCGCTTTTTTCAAGTAGGTATTGCCGAAGCCAACATGATGGGTTTGGCAGCCGGCATGACCATCGGTGGAAAGATTCCGTTTACCGGCACGTTCGCGAATTTCTCAACAGGTCGCGTATACGATCAAATCAGGCAGTCGATTGCGTACTCGGGTAAGAATGTAAAAATATGTGCATCACATGCCGGGCTCACGCTGGGCGAAGATGGGGCCACGCATCAAATTCTCGAAGACATCGGTATGATGAAGATGCTTCCCGGCATGACCGTGATTGTACCTTGTGATTACAATCAAACCAAAGCCGCGACCGTTGCATTAGGGAACCATGTGGGTCCGGCCTACTTACGATTCGGGCGACCAGGATGGCCGGTGTTTACTGCGGCCGATAGGCCCTTCACCATCGGCAAGGCTGATAAGATGGTGGAAGGAAAGGACGTGACTATTTTTGCTACCGGCCATATGGTGTGGCAAGCGATTGAAGCCGAAGCCAAGTTAGCGGAACAAGGTATAAGTGCGGAGGTAATAAACATTCACACGATCAAGCCACTAGATGTAGAGGCAATCTTGGCTTCAGTTCAAAAAACCAAGTGTGCCGTTACCTGCGAAGAGCACCAAATCAATGGTGGCTTGGGCGACAGCGTGGCGCAGGTTTTAGCAAGGTTCTACCCTGCCCCTTTAGAGATGGTAGCCGTGAACGACAGCTTTGGCGAAAGTGGCACACCCACGCAATTGTTGAAGAAATACGGATTAGCCCCGGAAGATGTTATCAAAGCAGTTGATAAGGTATTGAAACGCAAGGTGGTATGATGTTTGCGACAAACTTTGCGCATCGTTTCGTTTGAAAAAGATCATCAAATTTTTTGGGTTTGTATCAATTGGCCTGTTCCTTCTGGCAGTGGCTTTAGTTGGCCGCATTGATGACTCGCCACTTAGGGAGCAGCCGTTCTACCAAACCATGATGAAGCGGCTGGACACACTTAGTATTCGCCCACATGATGGGACTTCGCCACTAATGGTGGGTTGGAGTGAATTTAACATCACTCCCGCCTATTCGATGCCTATGGCTGGCTACACGCCAAAAGATCGCTTCGAAACGATTCACGACTCACTATACTGTCGCATCCTATCCATCGGCAATGGAAGTTTGCAATCATTTATCGTCTCGTTAGATTTGATGCTCTTCCCTCCTATCATTAAAGATCGCCTGAATGATTATCTGGCAAAAAATAAACTCAAAGACTTTCTCTATTTCACAGCCACGCACACGCACAGCAGCCTTGGCGGTTGGGACGACAGCATTGTTGGCCGCTTCACCATCGGAACATTTCATGAAGAATGGGTGGACAGTACCACGCAGCAAATCATTCGACACATGGACATTGCAAGGCAAACTGCGAAACCATCACGAATCGCCTATTGGGAAAGTGATGCCAGCGAATATGCTGAAAACCGCTTGGACAACGCCAGCCCCACCGATGGTTTTTTGCGGGGCATCAACATCACGCGCGCTGACAGCAGCCGAGCGGTACTGGCTACTTTCAGCGGTCATCCTACGAATATCGAACTGTTAAGAAGAACACTGTCGGGCGACTATCCCGCTATGTTGGTGAAAGAGTTGAAGCAGCGTAGTTATGCATTCGGCATGTTCATGGCGGGCATGGTGGGCAGCCATCGTGTAAAAGGGTTTGAATGCGAGCAGTTTGCCAAGATTGACTCCATTGGCAAAACGCTGGTGCGGAAGTTTGAGTTGGCAAAGTCAACCCATACTCTTCCTGATATAGTTTCCATTGCGAGTCAACACATACCAATCGAGTTTGGGCCGTCACAACTTCATTTCGAACCAGACTGGAAGGCGCGTGATTGGGTCTTTCGTGGATTGATTGGTGGGCTGCGAGGAGAACTAACCTATTTAAAAATTGGAAACATCACGTTCATTGGCACACCTTGTGATTTTTCCGGAGAAATTTTCGCGGAAGCTGAGTGGCAGAAATGGTGCACCGAAAACAACCAACACGTGATCATCACTAGCTTCAATGGAAACTACGTAGGGTATATAACGGCCGATCACCACTACGGAAAAAAGGAAGAAGAAGTACTCGCGCTCAATTGGGTCGGTCCCCATTTTGGTGAGTATTTTAAGCAGATGATTGAGCATTGCTTGAAGCGCCATTGAGCCAGTGTTCCGCTGCCTTTCTTCGTAGAAAACAAATCAGTTTTTCGGGGTGCATCTCAAATTGTCGCAAGGCTAGATTGAGTTACTAAAAGTGAACGTTAAAAAACTTTTTAAGAGGGTTGGGAAAGTCCGGAAACCAAAGCTGCTTAACATAATGCATAAACATCCCATAACTGTTGCTTCGCTAAACCGCTGAGCCGCAGCATCTAATTGTATTATGCAATTGACACGGAAAAAAATGTACTTAATGGACAGTTAAAAAAGCATTTTCAAGAACCAATTCTGGGATAAATAATTGTAGCGCATAAAAAAGTTAATGCATCCGGAGTTTCGTTAGCTTGCTTTCCTTTTCGCCTTCCCCAAATCCCCCTTTTTTTCTTTGGATGCCATACCAGTGGCTTTCTCCATTGGTTTCTTTTTGGCAGCATCAATGCTTGCTTTTAATGCCGTCATTATATCTACTACTTCAGGTTCTTCTTCTGTTACTGCTACAATCTCTTTGCCCGCAACCTTTGCATCAATCAATGATTTTACCGCATCATAGTAATGATCTTTCATCTCCATGTTGGTAAACCTGGTTGTCATGGAATCGACTAATGTTTTGGCCAACTTGAGCTGCTCTTTCTCAGCCTTTACCTCCAATAAATTTGGCACATCGTTTATGTTTTTTATTTCGCTGGGGTAACGCAATCGATATAGCAAAATGCCCCGTTCGTGTGGAGTGATTAACACGGGCGTTTCGCGGTCGCGCAGCACCACTTTGCCCACCCCTACTTTGCCCGATTCCTTCAAAGTGGCACACAACAAACCATAGGTTTTTGCGGCTACATCTCCATCAGGGCCTAAAAAATAAGGCGACTCAAACAACGTTGGGTGTACCTCATTGCTATTCACAAAGCCTTGTATCTCAATCACTTTTTCGCTTTTCAGTTTTATCTTGTTGAGGTCTTCCTGTTCAATGATTACAAATTGGCCAGGTTCGTATTCGTAACCTTTCACGATGTCTTCATTTTTAAGTGGCTCACCTGTGATTTTATCTTTTTTCTCATACCCAACCGGGTGATGACCTTCTTTCGTGAGCAAATTAAAGCCAATGTTCTGGCCTGAGTCGATGGCATTGTAAATCCTTACTGGAATTGTCACCAAAGAAAACTGAACATGTCCTTTCCAAATGGAGCGCATAATCAATTAGTTTAAAAAATGAAGTAAACGGCACTAAGTTATTGATAATGAATGAATTTTTCAAAAATAAATTAATGGCTAGTGAACTCTTTACAAACACCCCTGCCATTGATCATGCTGACGCCTGACGATAATCATACGTGCGATTGATTGCCATCATTCATCAGATTTTACAGTCCACCGAACATTGTGCAACAAAAGCCAACGAAAAAGATGAAAAATCGGTACCGTATTATTGCAACAGTTGTAGTCATTCTTCTGCCTTTATTTTCTGAAGCACAAGAGGTTGTCACGTTTCAACAGTCAACCGTTAACAGCACCGTCATTAGCGGCACAAGCACTTTACATGATTGGAAGATGACCTCCTCCGAGGCAAGTTATGAAGCCAAGTTTGAAATGTCGAGAGAAGGGAAGCCCGTTCAACTTCATTCCCTCTCTTACTCACTGCCAGCCGAGAGTTTAAAGAGTGGTAAAAACGCGATGGACAAAAATGCTTACAGTGCACTCAACACCGACAAATACAAAAAAATCACGTTCATGTTGACGCATTCAAAAATGGAAGGTGGCACGATCCGATGCGATGGAAATTTAACGATTGCGGGCATAACCAAACCGATTACCCTGGAAGCGAACTATAAAGTTAACACCAATGGCGACCTTACTTGCAATGCCAAGTTTGCTTTAAAGATGACCGACTTCAAAGTAGAGCCTCCCACCTTTATGTTCGGCACGATCAAAACAGGCGATGACCTGACTCTGACCTTCTCAATTAACTTAACTCCTGTAAAACTATGAAGCAATTACGAACAAAAATGTATCACCCAACTAAAACCCATACTTTCATGAAAAACAGATCGATTACAAAACGGCTGATCGGAGCGATTGGTCTGATGATGCTGTGTACGTTTGCATTCGCCCAGCAGCCTGCTATTCAATATTTCAGGTACTATGATAAACGCGGTGTAAATGCTTTCGAAACCTCGAAGACGGATACCATTCCATATGAAGGATTAAAGATTCGGTTTGGCGCTGGCTTTACCCAAGGCTATCAAAACCTTAGCCATCGCAATGGCTTGCCTACTCCCTCCGTATTGTATGAAATGGGTGGCGGCTTTCCACTTGCACAGGCAAACTTCAATATCGATGTGCAATTGTATGATGGCGTAAGCTTGAACTTAGTATCCTACATGTCGTCTCACCACCACAATGAATTTTGGGTGAAAGGTGGCTACTTGCAAATTGATAAAGTAGGTTTTTTGAAAAGCGAATTCTTTGATAATCTTTGGAAAAACCTCACGTTAAAAGTGGGCCACATGGAGGTAAATTACGGTGATGCGCACTTCCGCAGGAGCGATGGTGGCCATACACTGTGGAATCCATGGGTTGAAAACAACATTATGGATGCCTTTACTACAGAAATTGGTGCTGAGTTATATTGGAAGAAAGATGGCTTCTTTGTGATGGGTGGTTATACAGATGGCGAAATACAGGGTAACGTAGCGGCTCCATCCGCTCCTGTTGGCGCAAAACGTGCACCTTCTTTTTATGGTAAAGTTGGATTTGATAAGCAATTAAAGGAAAACCTACGGGTGAGACTCACAGGTTCGGCTGTAACCACTTCATCGTCTATCAGTAACACACTTTTTGGTGGCGACCGCACGGGTTCAAATTATCAATATGTAATGGAAAATGCCCCTGTCACACTTACCGGAAATGCTTTCTCAGGTCGGTTTAACCCAGGGTTCCGCGATAAACTTACTTCGTTTGTAATAAACCCTTTCGTGAAATACAGTGGCCTAGAACTTTTTGGAACATTTGAATGGGCTAGTGGATTAAGTTCTTTCGAAAACGGGGAAGGAACAAACTATGCTAAAGTACCTGATCGCGCTGCCTCACAAACAGCCATTGAAGCCTTGTATCGCTTCGGTAGAAGTGAACAGTTTTACGTGGGTGCTCGCTACATAAAAGTCGAGGCAACCGTGGCCGAAGGTTATACCGCCACTGCACAAGGTAGTCGGTACGATGTGAACATCGACCGCACCTCCATTGGTGCTGGCTGGTTTATCACGCCAAGCATCTTACTTAAAGGCGAATATGTAACCCAGAACTACGGTGGTTTTTTAGCTACCGGGGCAAACAACCGGTTCAACAATGGCAAGTTTGACGGATTTGTTATCCAAGGAGCCATCAGTTTCTAATTTTAGTGCTCACCGTTAATAACCCGATCGGTCAGTGGCCGATCGGGTTATTTTTACCGCGTTATGATTCATACATTTGTATATGCCATGCAAGAAAATTTTGCTGCTCATTCTATTGTCGGCATTTCTTAGTTCCTTCTCTGGAAACAATGCTCCGGAATCTTTTTTACGCCACCGCTTAATCGTTCTACCCAGCAGCTCACTCACCGTACAAGGCAAGACCAACGTGAATCGATTTGTTTGTGCCATTGCACGATACTGCGGATCGGATACGCTCATCATCAAAGAAGCACCGCACCAAAGGCCAATTATTCAAAAAGGTTTTGTTGGGCTAGAAGCTTCCACATTTGATTGTGGAATGGTAGCCATGACGCACGATTTTTCAAAAACATTAAAAGCAGATCAGTTTCCCGTAATAGGGATTGAATTCAAATCACTTGAACGCCTACCCGATCTTGCTTGCACTGAAGATAAGTTTACTGCATTAGTAGCTATTTCAATGGCCGGGGTAACTAGGGATTTTAACATGCCTTGTGTGCTTCAAGCCGACAAAGGCACTATTTTATTGAAAGGGGGACGCAGTTTCAACTTTGCTGACTTTAAATTGAAAGCACCGCAGCGAATGATGGGATTGATTAAAGTGGACGAGCGACTGAATGTTTCGTTCCATTTAGTGCTTAGGCTAGATGCCAACCGTTGGTAGCTTAAAATGGCACGTAGCGCGAGGTGTCGATCTCTGCCTTCAAATCGTGCAACAAATTATACAAACCAAAATAGGTTCGGTTGATATACAGCGCATGCGTTACGCCCCTAGCACGTTTCGATTCGCGTAGTTCCTTCATGGTCGAGAGCTGCTCGCCAAACTTAAAGACTTCTTCGAAATACTGATCGTTTGAAAAATCGAAGTAGTGGCTGCGGAATGGTCTTCCTAATAATTCAACCAATCTGGTAAATACATCTTTGAACAAACGCTTTTCAGCCGCTGTGTCATCTTCGTATATGAACCTCAGTTGGTGGAATGCATTATTGAGTTTGGTGGGGTTCTGTAGAATGTCTTTTTCCAGCAACTGAAAATACTGTGGGTAAAAATCGGCAGGGATTATTTTAACACAACCAAAATCGATGATGCCCAACTTCTTATCGTTGGTAATAATAAAATTGCCGGGGTGCGGATCGGCATGCAGTTCTTTCAACTGGTGTATTTGGTAATGATAAAAGTTCCACATGGCCTGCCCAATACGGTTGGCATCAGGCCGCGACAATTCGTTTCGTTTTAAATATTCTCCCAGCGGCATTCCTTCTAGCCAATCCATGGTTAGGATTTTTTCGCACGATAAGTGTTGGTAATAATGCGGAAAAACTAAATCCGGAATAGCGGAGCAGCACTCCGAAAGTCTTATCGAGCGCTTTAACTCCAGCGTGTAGTCAGCTTCTTCCAACATGCGGGCCTGCACTTCTTGGATGAACTCGTCATATTCATTGGGGTTCAAATTGAACATTCGTAATGCAATTGGCTTTACCATAGCCAAATCGCTTTTAATGCTATCCCCTACCCCTGGGTATTGAATTTTAACCGCTAATTTCTTTCCGTTCAGCGTTGCCTCGTGCACCTGTCCAATGGAGGCAGCATTGCGGGCTGTTTTCTCGAATGTATCGTAGAGTTTAGAAGGGTTATTTTGAAAGTACTTTTCGAATGTACGCACGACCAATGGAAACGATAGTGGTGGAGCAGAGTATTGCGCAAGCGCAAATTGATTTTGGTAGGCTGTGGGCAGCAGGTTTTTATCCATGCTCAGCATTTGCGCCACCTTAAGCGCGCTGCCTTTTAGTTGGCTAAGCGACTTGTAAATGTCAGCGGCATTGTCGGCATGCAGTTCATCTTTCGAAAGCTCTGGATTGATTAACTTTTTGCTGTAGTGCTTTAGATAGTTGCCTCCAATTTTTGCCCCCGTAGCAATAAATTTTGACGCACGCTTTACTTTCCCTACGGGTATGCTCCCCTGCTCGTTTACTTCTGACATTCTAATTCTTGCTGTGTTGGTATAAAAACTTTCCGAAATCCAGGGCATTGTCCAAAACCCCTTTGCCAATTAAATCGAAGGCGAGTGTTACTGATTTCTCAATAGCAATATCTGTTTTCTCAAAACCAACGCTTTCATCGTGGGTCCAAAATTGCAAGACAAACATCATATGCAACCAGAATAAACTAACATATTGGTTTTCGATGTAAGGCCTTTTGGCAATCTCGCCTGTTGACTTTCCCTCTGCCAACACGCCATTTACCCACTCTTCAAATGCCGATTTAAACGCCCTTAGAAATACCGGGGTTATCGCGGGAGTTTTTATAGAACTCAGTTGCGCCAAAACAAAACTCCTATCAGCTTTTAGCGCTTCTGCCAACATAAAATAAAACGTCAATATCTTTTCACGGGCACTAAACTTAAGGTAAGCTTCATCCGCCTCCATTCTCGTACGAGTATCGGTGATATAATAAGCCCAGATCGATTTTTCCAACGCTTCAAAAGATGCATACTGCTGATAAAACTCACCTTCCGAAATACCAATTTCTTTACAAAACTTAAATACCGTTGCAGGTCTTCTTCCTTCCGTAAGCACATATTCGCGATAGGCGGCCAGCATATTCACGTCAGTTTTTAGATTTTTTGACTTCTTTTTTGTTTCCATAATCGAATAACAGCAAATTGTGTGAAATGGTTGTAAATTGTGAACTAAGTTTCTAATTGTTTTACGGAACAGCATACCACAACAGTACGTTGCCATATCCTAGAAGGTAAAATTAAAAAAAGCCTGTAGCAACCTACTTAAAGCACAGCGGCTCAAGGCGAAAATTGAAGGCAAAGTTTTTGACCCTATTTGCAAATAACCCTTCAAACTGCATTAGCTTTACCGCTCTAATAGCTGGGATTCTCTTTCACCAAAAAAGATAATCATATTGACCATTTTGATGGCCTAAAAAAAGACTGCGGTATGAATATTGCCATTAACGGAATGGGTAGAATCGGGCGCTTGCTTTGCAAGTTGCTGAAAAGCACGCACCACCGCCTAGTAGCCGTTAACGATTTAATGACAAAAGAAAACTTGGCTTATTTGCTGGAGTTCGACTCGATTTATGGTCAGTATTTTTTAGGCAAGAACCAGATCTACGTTACGGATAACGGTATTGAATTAAATGGGCAAAATATTGATGTGTTTACTGAACCCGACCCATTGAATTTGCCGTGGAAGAAATTAGGAGTTGAGATGGTGGTGGATTGCAGCGGTCGTTTCTTAACTCATCAGGCATTGTCTCAACATCTCACCGCGGGTGCGCGGCAAGTACTGCTTTCCACCACGGGTGCGCAGGGCGTACCCATGGTAATTCGGGGTTTTAACGACACGAATGAAATCATGAAAGAGCCCATCATCGCATCAGGCGGATGCATGACCAATTGCACCGTGTTACTGTTGCATCACTTGATTCAAAACTTCGGGGTAGAGTCAGTGCACATCAACGTTACACATTCGTACACCTCTCGACAATCTTTGGTGGATTCCCCTCATTCAGATTTTAGGCGCGGGCGTGCCGCGACCACATCTATCATTCCAGTCAAGATCGATTTGCACGAAACCCTTGAAAAGGTATTCCCCACGTTGGCAGGTAAGGTGATCTCATCGTCAGCCAGAGTGCCTATCATTTGTGGGGCGCTCTGCGATTTGAACTTTATCGCCACCAAATCGGTAGCGGTTGCCACTATTCACGAGTTGTTTGCCGTGCTCGCAAAACATGAAATGAAGGGATTGATAGGTTACAATGAACAAGCCATTACATCGACTGATATACTCTGTAATCCCAATTCAGCGATTGTAGACGCCACGCTCACCCATGCTATCGGAAAGCACGTAAAACTCTCTGCCTGGTTTGACGATCAGTTTGCGTTTACAACTAGATTAGTGGAGATTATTGATGAGGCCGGAACTACAAATAAATAAATAAATATATCAATCAATGCTTTGGTAATTGCTGTTTAATGAAGTCTGAAATACTTTGGACTAGTTTTCCGGAAATTGGCAAAGACGGATTCGAATACGTGGAAATATTTTCTTGCCTATTCCCTTTTGCATTTTTCAGGATATGATTCATATCCTCAACCAGCACAAGCTTTGCATTTGCGTTTGCCGCAGCCAGTAGGTTCGCTTCACCTACCGCTACTTGAATATCATTTGTACCCTGAACAATTAGAATGGGTATTCTCAGCTTCTTTATTTCCGTTTGCGGGTCTTTTTTAAACCAAGAAATCAAATAAGGTTGCACGCTTGGCCTGAAAAGTGAATGTAAAAAAGGGCTAACTTTTTTTACGGGCATTTCCAGCTTCAAACTGTCTATTATCGAAAACGTCACATCTTGAACGCTCTGTGGTTGCACACGGAGTTGATCTTTCAACACGTTATCAGCCGATTGGCCAACACCTGCAATCGAGATAAAACCATCAGCTTTCGCAGCCGCCATCATACCTATGAGCGAACCTTCACTATGCCCTGCAACCCAAACTGAAGAGTAGTTTTTTTCTTGCTTTAAGAAGCCGACCCAATCTATTGCATCGTTTACAAAATCATCGAATCGTAAATCGGCCTCGCTTTTTGCTGCTGTTTTGCTCTCTCCAATACCTCTTTTGTCATATCTCAAACTTGCTATGCCTTGCTTTGCTAACCCATACGCCAAAAATTTCAGTGAATTATTTTTCATTATCGGGTTATTTCCATCCCTATCGGTTGGGCCAGAGCCTGCAATAATCAAAACAATTGGAAATTTATTTCCAAAACCAGGTGTTGTAACTGTTCCAAATAAATTGCCTGACTTGGTAGCTAAACTGATATTCGTTTCCAAGTAACTGGAGTCGGTTGACGCGTATGTACGTACTGACAATAAGCTAAAAAATACTGCTATAAACACCTTCATTGGTTGGTCTCTATAAATTAAATCTAACAAAAGTACCCATTGGCAAATCGTTACCTTTTTTCCCTTTCAGAAAAAATTCACCTGTTTCAATTTTCTGATCAGAGAAATGCGTCTTTACCACATTCCAACCTGCCAACGAAGACAGACCAACTGCGTACATCGATAGGATAAAAAATGAATTTCTGTTTTCCAGTAATTGGCTGGCCAAAAACACTAACTCGTTCAACTTTTCTTCCAACGTCCACTTCTCTCCTTCTGACCCTCTACCATATGGTGGCGGATCCATGATGATGCCATTGTATTTTTTTCCGCGTTTTGCTTCGCGTTTCACATATTTCACTGCGTCTTCATGCACCCATCGAATGTCCTTCAAATTGTTTTGTTGCATGTTTTGATTGGCCCAGTTCAACCCCGGGCGCGAAGCATCGACATGCGTCACATCTGCACCAGCGTACTTGGCTACAATTGAAGCCGCGCCTGTATAGGCAAACAAGTTCAATATCCGTGGTTGTGGCATTTGCCATTTCTTGACTGCATCAAAAATAAAATTCCAATTATCGCCTTGCTCGGGAAACACGCCCACGTGGCCAAATGTGGTGAGTGCCAGCCGAAGTCTTATCTTCAAATCTTGGTGCTGGTAGCTCACATCCCATGAGTCGGGGATGGGTTTCAATTTCTTCCAACCGCCCTTTACGTCCTCGCCAAAGCGAAAGTTGTCCTTCTGTTCACGGTGAAAGTGGGCATGTGCCATTATTTGCCAATCCTCTTTTGACAGCGATGTTTCCCAAATGGCCTGAGGTTCGGGGCGAATCAACAAATATTTACCAAAGCGCTCTAATTTTTCAAACGCGCCCGAGTCGATGAGTTCGTAATCTTGCCACGAATTCGGACTGAGAAGTTGTAAGTTCAAAATGCTGGGATTAGGATTCAAAGATAATAAATAGTCCAGTCGATTGCCTAGGGACTGTTAACTGTCAACATTGACTATTGACAATCGACTGACGACTATTACCTTTGAACGAATGAAACTCGGCACCATCATTACCAGCACACAAAATCCCAAGGTGAAGAGCCTGATGCAGCTCGAGAAACCGCGCGAGCGCAAGAGACAGCAGCTTTTCTTGATAGAAGGGGCGCGGGAAATCAGGTTGGCAGCGGGGGCAGGTTACAAGATCGGAAATATCTTTTATTGCGAAGAAATTTTGGCAAAAGCCAAGCTGGGCATTGATCTCACCTACGAGAAACTAGTAGTCTCTGTTTCGCGGGAAGTTTTTGAAAAAATTGCAGTGCGCGAAGGCAGCGGTGGCATAGTGGCTGTGGCCGAAATGAAGCCGCATGGCTTAGAACAAATTCAACTTTCTAAAAACCCGCTGTTGCTGATATTGGAAGCCGTGGAAAAACCAGGAAACCTCGGTGCAATATTGCGCACCGCAGATGCGGCTGGAGTAGATGCGGTAATCATTTGCGACCCGCAAACAGATTTCTACAATCCAAATGTGATTCGATCGAGCGTGGGATGTGTATTTACCAAACAAATTGCAGCCGCCAATTCGGAGGAAACTATCGCGTGGCTAAAGAAAAACAAAATCAATATTTTTTGCACTTACTTATCTGCTTCAACGGTTTATCATGAAGTTAATTTCAAAATACCTTCTGCCATTGTGATGGGTACTGAAGCCACAGGTTTGTCAGACGTGTGGGTAAGAAATGCCACGACCAACATCATCATACCTATGCATGGCAAAATTGATAGCATGAATGTATCGAATGCAGCCGCTATAGTAGTGTTTGAGGCGATCAGACAAAGGGAGAGTTAGTTTCTGGATATTCACCTGTTTCGGGTCTATCTAAAATTCCTTCCTTTGTGAAACACTCTTTGGTCAGGCTTGGAAGTAGTCTCATCAGAGCGAAACAGAGGAAACTGCGACTTTTGGGTTTCTTCAACTCCAGTAAGCTTCTGCAACAGCGGTGAAATATTGAAACATCGCTTTACAATAACATGTACCACTTCACCTTCTCGTTGAAGCTGCCCTTCTACCATCAACAATCGCGACTGAATGATCTCCTTCCGATACTTATCAAATAAATGACTGAATACAACCAAATTGGCAATACCTGTTTCATCTTCCAGCGTAATAAAGCAAATGCCTGTGGCTGTGCCAGGGCGCTGACGCACCAATACCAATCCAGCTACCTTTACCCAATCGCCATTTTTGGCGGTTTCCAGCGATGCATGGGTGAGTGCCCGCAACTGATTCAACTCCGCTCTCACAAAACTCACGGGGTGTGCTTTCAGCGATAAAGAAGTAGTGGCATAATCTTGCACTACCTGTTCTGACAACTTCATTTTTGGAAGTGAAATTTCGTTATCATCAGTAACATTATTTTTGAGACTTGAGAAAAACGATTGAGGTTGATAATCCCTGTTGGCTACGTGCCACAATGCTTCTCTTCTATCGCTGCCTAACGAACGAAAAGCATCTGCATCCGCTAGTTTCTCTAGTGTGGCACCACTAAATCCAATTTCAAGCAGTTGCCGGATTGATGTAAACCCATTGCCGCGCGCATGCAACAATTTCTGAGCCTCTTCTTGCTTAAAACCTTTTACTTGGCGGAAGCCCAGCCTCAGAAAGCAATACTTACCATCATATTCTTCTAAGGTATTGTTCCAAGCTGAATGGTTAATATCCACGGGGCGCACCTGCACACCATGTTTCTTAGCATCTATTACAATTTGTGCTGGTTGGTAAAATCCCATCGGCATACTGTTGAGCAATGCACATGCAAATGCATCAGGATAATAACATTTTAGCCACGATGAAACGTATACCAACAGCGCAAAGCTCACCGCATGGCTCTCCGGAAATCCATAGCTGCCAAATCCTTCTAGCTGGCGAAACACACGCTGCGAATATTCGAGCGAATAACCTTTCGCTAACATACCGTTGATCAACTTATCGTGAAAGTAAGATACCTTGCCCTTGGCTTTGAAGGTGGCCATGCTCCTGCGCAGTTCGTCAGCCTCTGCAGGTGTGAAGCCTGCTGCAACAATGGCAATTTTCATTGCCTGCTCTTGAAATAGTGGCACCCCCAATGTGCGATGCAATATTGACTTGAGTTCTTCCGAGGGGTATTCCACCGGCTCTTCGCCATTGCGCCTTTTCAAATATGGGTGTACCATATCACCTTGAATAGGACCCGGCCGTACAATAGCTACTTCTATAACTAAGTCATAAAAACAATTTGGCCGTAACCTCGGCAACATAGACATCTGCGCACGGCTTTCAATTTGAAAAACTCCAACCGTATCGGCATGGCTTACCATTTCATATACGATAGGATCATCTTGCGGAATATTGGCCAGTGTAAACTCTTTTCCATAATGCAGCTTTGCCAGTTCAAATGCTTTGCGAATGCACGTAAGCATGCCCAATGCCAACACATCTATCTTCATAAAACCCAGCGCATCGATGTCGTCTTTGTTCCACTCAATGTTGGTACGGTCTTCCATGCGGGCATTCAATATCGGGCACAAGTCAGACAATTTTCCTTCAGTAATCACAAACCCACCTGTATGTTGGCCGAGTTGCCGCGGAAAACCCATGAACTGTTCCGTAAGCTGGAGTACTTTTTGTATCGTGGCATCATCAGGGTTAATACCTTGGCTAATGATGCGCTGCTTATCAAACCCTTCATCTCTAAAATCCCAAATCAACCCAGACA
>JBJTHA010000248.1:0-4366 GCA_046094265.1 Cytophagales bacterium | reverse complement strand
TAACCGTACTTCGCCTTTTGCCTTCACGGGAAATAAATTCGAATTCCGTGCAGTAGGCTCAAGTGATAATTGCGGCACGCCTATGACGGCACTTAACTTGATTGTTGCCGATCAGTTGACCAAATTTTACGAGACTGTTAGCATGGAGATTGAGAAAGGTGAGGAGAAACGCATGGCCATTGTGAATGTGTTGCGCAACTATATTAAAGAATCGAAGGCTATCCGTTTTGAGGGAGATGGGTATTCGGATGAGTGGGTGAAGGAAGCTGCTGGGCGCGGTCTGAGCAATATCAAAACCATGCCGTTGGCCATCGATGCCTATGTATCAAAGAAGTCGCTTGAACTTTTTGAGAAGTATGGTGTGATGAGTCACAAGGAAGTAGAAGCGCGCAATGAAATTAAGTTAGAGAGCTACATTAAGAAAGTGCAAATTGAAGCACGTGTAATGGGCGATTTGGCGATGAATCATATCATCCCCACTGCCATAGCCTATCAAAACAAATTGATTGCCAATGCCAATGGCCTAATGGGCTTGGGTATTGATAATAAGGCGGTTGTACAAACCATCAAAGAAATTTCAGGCCACATCGAGATCATTAAAAATGGTGTACGCGACATGGTGGAGGAACGCAAGCGCATCAATAAGATAGCTGACACCCACAAACGAGCCATCGCTTATTGCGATGACATCAAAGAAAAATACTTTGAGACCATTCGCGATTCGGTGGACAAATTGGAATTGTTGGTGGATGATGAAGATTGGCCACTGGTGAAATACCGCGAGCTTTTGTTCTTGCGCTAGTTTTTTACTGATTGTGTTACAAAGAGAACCACCCCCAAAAGGTGGTTCTCTTTTTTTATCCCATCACAAAAGGCTTTGGTTTGGTTGGGGCGTGCTATTACATTTGTTTGACTATGAAGACACTTGACCAAATCCTTGGTATCCGCTATCCGATTATTGTGGCACCCATGTTTTTAATCAGCAATACCAAAATGGTGAAAGCAGCTTTGGCCAATGGCGTTTCTGCTGCGTTCCCTGCACTCAACTATCGCACCGATGACGAGCTGCGGGCTGCCATGGAAGAGATCAAAACCACAAGCGATAAACCTTTTGGAGTAAACTTGATTGTGAACAAATCAAACCCAAAGTACAAAGGGCAGCTAGCTACCATGTTAGAAACTAAACCCGCCTACATCATTACCTCATTGGGTAGCCCGCAAGAGGTGATTGAAAAATGTAAGCCGCTTGGTATCAAAGTGTTTTGCGATGTGGTTGATTTGGACTACGCAAAAAAAGTAGAGACGCTGGGGGCAGACGCGGTAATTGCCGTTAACTCACGTGCCGGTGGTCATGCGGGAAACATTTCACCACAAGAGTTGATCAGACAACTGAAAGAAAATTGTGGACTACCCATCATTTCGGCCGGTGGCGTGGCCTTTGGCAAAGATGTGAAGCAAGCGTTGGATTGGGGTGCGGCCGGTGTTTCGGTAGGCACTATTTTTATTGCTTGCAACGAAGCCCCGATTTCGCAAGAGTACAAACAAGCAATGGTAGATTATGGAGAGAAGGACATTGTTCGTACCACCAAGCTCTCTGGTTCGGCATTAACGGTGATCAATACTCCTTACGTTCAGCAATTAGGTACAAAGGACAATTGGTTGGAGTGGATACTAAACAACAACAAGACCTTGAAGAAGTATGCCAAAATGATCATTGCCTTTAAAGGAATGAAAGCAGTTGAAAAGGCGGCTTTCGGTGCGACCTACAAAACCGTGTGGTGTGCCGGGCCGGCCATTCAGCATGTTCACAGCATCCGGCCGATGGCAGAGATTGTTCAGACTTTGACGAAAGAATTTGAAGCCGCATGATTAAGGTAATCGCCTTTGATGCAGATGACACACTTTGGCACAACGAAGTTTACTTTCAAGAGATAGAGCACAAGTTTTGCGCTTTACTTGAGGAGTATTTACCCCAGCACACTGTAGCACGTGAGCTACTTCAAACGGAGATTCAAAATATTAATTTGTACGGGTACGGTGTCAAGGCATTTATGCTCTCAATGATTGAGACCGCTATTCGTATTTCTGACAATACCATAAAACCTGCGGCTATCAACAAGATTATATCATTTGGAAAAGACATGTTGGATAAGCCGGTGCAAAAAATAGACGGAGTGGTTGAAGTGTTGGAGAGTCTAAAGAATCGTTATCGGTTGGTAGTGGCAACGAAGGGAGATTTGCTTGATCAAGAGCGTAAACTTAAAAAGTCAAATCTTGAACACTATTTTCATCATATCGAAATCATGTCTGAAAAAGGGCAGGCTGACTACCAAAAGTTAATCAGCCACCTCGACATACTGCCTTCAGAATTCCTGATGGTTGGCAATTCGCTGAAGTCGGATGTGCTTCCTGTACTCAAACTTGGTGCGCATGCCATTCACATCCCCTATCACATTACTTGGGATCATGAGAAGGTGGAGACCGCTATAACCCATGAAAATTTCAAGCAGGTGGAAAGAATTGTAGATGTCTTAAACGTTGTGCTTTAAGTTTTATGGAACAGCAACCCAATAATCCACTTCATGGAAAAACGCTGGAAATGATTTTGCGCGAGTTGGTAGATATGTACGGCTGGCAAGACCTTGGGCAGATTATACCAATCAATTGTTTTCGTTTCGACCCAAGCATTAAATCAAGTTTGGCTTTTTTGCGAAAGACAGAGTGGGCGCGAAAAAAAGTAGAAAAACTCTATCTCGATTCCTTGCGCTGAAGTGTGGCGTCAATCAATCTACAATAAATCCGATGTTGGAATTTTTGTATTTCCCGATTTCCGCTCGCATGGCCTTAAAGGTTTCGGCAGGGGCCAACGGTGCTACCATGTTTACAACCCACGCGGGTACTTCACCGCCAAAATCAATTTTGATTTCGTACACAACAGATAATTTACCGGGCGACACTGATTTCACATGCCAAATGGCTTCTGAAAAAGGCACACGCACCACTTTTTTCTTTACGGGAATGTAATTTGGTTTACTGATGGCTTTTATCTCAAGTTCCTTCGAGTTTGGGTTTTGATGAATGGATAAGTCGATTACAAAATCGCGGTTGTTGGTGACCGATGGCGTTTGTACCTCTGTGTGGTATATGATTTCATTATCGCTTATTTTTTTTAGGAGCTTGGCGCTAACTGTTTTGTACTGCCAACGGTGAAGATTGTCGATATCTAACAACATCGCTACGGTTTGGGTGTAGGTCGCGTTGAGCAAGAACTCTACTTTAATCGCTTTGTATTTCGACTCTTTTACGGGACATGTATACACTTTGATGCTGTCTTTTTCTGATTGCAATTTACAATTGCCTTGAGCGGTACTGTCCCAATAAACGACCAACGAGAAGAAAATGAGGTATCGCATGCGCTTTAAACGCTACTGGGGCACACTAGGTTCAATAGAATAACATGTTTCGAGTTTTTCAAACTCACCCGAAAGAAAATTCGATTGAATTGAAAGACTTTTCCGTGCTTGATTCGATAGCTTCGTTTCTAAGATTTTTTGGCTCCGTATTTTTTCCACCACCATTGAAAAACCAATAACGCCCAGATTCTTGCATGCACATCGCCTGGATTATTGGAAAAGAGTTGCTCTTTTAACTTTTTTATTTCGCCATAGTTGAAAACACCTTGTTCATTGATTGTCTTTTCAGAAAGCAAATCGTCATTGATCAACGATTTCATTTCTTGGCGAAGCCATTTGAGCATGGGCACTTCAAATCCTTTCTTGGGGCGATTGTATAATTCTTGCGGGAGCAAATTTCTAAATGCATCTTGCACCACTCGCTTGCGCATCGATGAATTGATTTTATAATCATCAGGCAACGAAAAGGCAAAGTTAACCAATTCGAAATCCAGAAATGGCGTTCGCACTTCCAAACCATTAGCCTGCTCATCCAATCTACTTTGGTGAGCATGTCGTTAGGTAGCACCAGCTGCATATCCGTGAACAAAATATCGCGAATGCTTTCTTTATCGGGAATGGTTTTTAATAACTCGCTTTTGAATGTGTTGTATTCCGCTTGGTCTAGAGCAGATTTACTTTTTTCTGAAAACAACCTATATGCTTCTTCACTTTTTGCATAGCCAGCCCATTGCCAATACCGTTCTTTCGATGTCAGCTTCATGCCTTCCGCAAATCGCCTGAGTTGCCTCGCTTTGTTGCCAATAAAATTATTTCGCGATTGCGGCAAAGAATTCCACAATGGTAACAAAGCTGCTGTCAGCGTTTCCGCCAATCCGGGGTGAATGACTCGATAGAAGGCTGCGTGCTTGTTGTAACCTGCTAATAACTCATCGGCACCATCGCCCGAAAGG
>JBJTHA010000247.1:0-15797 GCA_046094265.1 Cytophagales bacterium | reverse complement strand
TACCAGAACCCCGCATGGAACGGTTGTTTCGCATGCCAGACGCGGCAACCCGCAAAACATTCAAAGCAACTTACCAAATATATCAAAATCAAGCCAACCCCCCACAAATAGGGGGTTGCTCGCCCCCCTATAAAAGGGGGATTCTCAAGAAAAATATTTAAACAGCAGTGCTATCTATCAGCAATTTCACGCAGATTTTCCACTTGCCAGTTACGCAATTCGAAAATGCAATCACAAAAATCTGCTGTACCATTTCTGCTTGTTACAAAAAGGATTGACATGCTCGGTTTGAGGTGTTGTATCGACATGAGCGCGGGGTTAGAATTTACGATGGCCCGGAGAAGTGCACAAGGTGTCGTTGGCGAAGGCAATATTGAAGGGGTATTGCGATGGAGTAACTACGCTGTAAATAATGCGTTCGGCAAACCAGACTGCTGAATGCAAGTGTGATTCTGTGACAAATAATTCTGGACGTTAGCGATTAACCTTGATAATGAAAATCACCAAATGAATTGCTCTAAGTTAAGCCTTTGTAGTGATTCTGCTTCGGTAAATTATGTAACCGATTTTCTATTTTGTGATTATGACGAAGTATTTGTGATGTTTTGTCAACAAACAATTACTTGACCTGCAACTTCGCTTCTTTCCACGCGCTGAAGCCACCTTCCAATTCAAACACTTGGGCGTAACCATTGTTGCGCAAAACTTTTGCTGCCTTGGCACTGCGTACACCGCCTGCGCAGTAAACAAAAATCGGCTGTTTGGGTATTTGCGAAAGCTTGCCTGCAAAGTTGCTGTCAAACACTACATTGCTGGCACCCTCTATTTTGCCATTGGCTACTTCTTCGGGTGTGCGCACATCCAACAAAAATGCATGTTTGGTCTCGTCCAATTTTTTTTGAAATACTTTCGGTGAAAGCACCTCTTGCCCTTGGCTGCCGGTACAGGCAACCAGCAACAACAACGCTATCCACAAGTTTTTTTTCATGTTTGTCTTTTTTAGATTCTGCCAAACTTTTCCAACACGGCCTTGGTCGCTCTAATGCCTTCTTCCTCCGAAAGTTTCGAGCCTTCATACTCAATACCGATGTAACCGTTGTAGCCGCCCGCCTTAACAATTTGCAACATCTTTTCGTAGTCGGTCTCAATACAGTTACCTTTTTCGTCAAAGTCGTAGCTCTTAGCGCTCACGCCTTTGGCAAACGGCAATATCTCGGTCACGCCTTTGTAGCGGTCGTACCAGGCCACGCATTTCGATTCCCACATGTCGCCCTGCTCGCGTTTGATGCAAAAATTTCCAAAGTCGGGTAGTGTGCCGCAGTTGGGTAAACCGACATCGCTGATCACTTTGCTCAGCCACTGCCCGTCAGACGAGTAACCGCCATGGTTCTCCACAATCACGCCAATGCCACGCTCGGCTGCAAACTCACTCAACTTCCGCAAGCCATCGGTTCCTGCTTTGGCCACGTCTTCCCTCGCGCCTTCTCCAAAACAATTGACGCGTATGCTGTGACAGCCTAAAAACTTGGCGGCTTCTACCCATTTGTAATGGTTCTCTACGGCTTGCATTCTCTTTTTCGCGTCCGCATCGGCCATGTAGCCTTCGTTATCGCACATGATCAATACGCTAGTTACTCCGTTGTCTTCGCAGCGTGTGCGCAAGTCGGTTAGGTATCGGTTGCTTCGCACGTGATCTGCAAAAAATTGGTTCACATACTCCACTGCCGAAATACCAAAATCTCTTTTAGCCTTGGCAGGAAAATCGAGATTATCCAGCTGCCCGGCTTTCAGCATTTTGTGTAGCGACCACTCAGCCAGCGAGATTTTGAAAAATAAATCTTTGGGTGCAGCTGTTTGCCTAGTGGTTGAATCGTTAGAAGTATCGGTGTTGGTTTTTACCGAACAGCCGATGCCCATACTCGTGGCCAATCCGTAGCCAGCTGCCAAGCCCATCGTTTGTAAAAATTCCCTGCGCGAATTCATTGGTTTATGGTTTAGTTAGGGAAAGTTAGTGAAGTTTAGAATACTAGCGGAGAAATTATTTTTTAAGTTGTTTTGATTGCGAGATACACGCTGCATTCCATTGACGAGCAAAGCAATCGCAAGGATCACAGAAAGCACTTCAATGCTACGATTAAATTGGTTGATGATTTTGATGTGTTTTGTTAACCATTTTTCTGTTAAATAAAAAAGTGAACAAAGTGCTGGTCGCGGTAATCGCAATGTCGGGCATCAACTGCCAAATAAGTCGTTCAGTGCCTCTTCGATATGGGGGAACTTAAACCTAAAGCCAGTTGATAAGATTTTTGCTGCCGATACCGTGTTGCCGTTGATGACCATGTCTGCCATCTCCCCCACCAAAAACTTCAAAATAAAAGATGGAACGGCTGGTAGCCATAGAGGTTTTTTGAGTGCACTTGCAATGGCCTTAGTCAATTCTCGATTGCTGATCGGATTTGGTGCCACAGCGTTGTAGGCACCTTTCATTTGAGTGTCTGAAGTTGCCTTTACAAAAATCTCGCAGAGATCATCGATGTGAATCCAACTCACCTGTTGCCTGCCTGTTCCCAGCGGAGCACCAATACAAAATCTTACCGGCCGAGCCATTTCAGCCAGCGCTCCGCCATGATTGCTTAATACAATACCAATTCTGATTTTCACCACTCGGATTCCCAGCCCTTCAATTTCGTCTACTGCTGCCTCCCACTGCTTGGTAACGTCTGCCAAAAAATCTGTGCCGGGCGAATCCTTCTCGCTGAATTCACATTCAGACATTCCAAAACCATAATACCCGATAGCTGATGCAGCCACAACTACTTTTACCTGGTGGGGGTTGTCTTTTAGTGCTTGATACAATAACCTTGTCGATTGCAATCGGCTGTCCAATATCTCTTTCTTTCTCGCAGGTGTCCACCGCTTATCAGCAACACCGGCTCCCGCCAAGTGAATAATTGCCTCCGTGCTTTGTAGCGCGTTTATGTCAATGCTAGCCGTTGCGAGATCCCACTTATATGAGGGCACAGTGCTAGCGCGCTTATGGCGACCTACATGCGAAACGTTTCGTCCTTGTTGCAGCAGCAACTCCGTTAAACGTGACCCGATGAGGCCAGAGGCCCCGGTAATGAGAACTTGATTCATTATTTGTAGTTTTGAGTGCAGAAAGTAACCATTTTTTAAACTAACTTTATTAACAACTACTCCATGAACAAGTTTGCCCTAACCCTAGTGTTTTTTGCCAATGCACACATTGCCCTTACGCAAACAATCAACGTTAAAAAACAGACTGAAAAAGTGAAATCTGAAACTGCCGAGGGTTTCTCTATCGATTTAGAAGGAAAGCGTGCCGATGTGAACAGCTCGCTTAACAAATTCTTGAAAGAAATCGGTAAAATCAAATTTTTATCTTCTGATCCTGTGGTAATTACAGAAATGAACATCAACGGCACGATACATTCAAAAGGAGCCATTTATGCGCTTACCACAGAGAGTGGTAACATTACAACGGTATGGTTAGGCACTCGCGCCACCGAATGGGAAAGCAAAGAATTTAGTTCTGTCCAAGATCAACTTGAAAAATACACCTACCAATTTGGGGTACGTTTTTACCGCGAAAAGATGCAGGCGCAGATAGATGAAACACAGCAAGCTGCCGATGCAGTAGAAAAACAATCAGTGCGGTTTATAAACCAGGGCAAAGACTTGGCCAACAAACTCACCAACAACGAACTCGAGAAAATTAAGTTAGAAAAAGCATTGGAGGCAAACACACTTGAAAATGCTGCACTGAAAATCAAAATAGAAAACAACAAAAAGGCGCAAGACTCAATTGCCAACGTGGCGGTGCAAGTAAAAAAGGTGAAAGAAGCGCAGATGGAGAAGTTGCGGAAGATCAACTGAGCTACTTACTCGACACCACCCACGGTGACGAGAAATACAATTCAGCCTCCAACGCATAATGGTCGGATAAGTCTAGGTGTTTTTCATGCCAGCGGTTTTGGATTCTTTTGATCTGCCTTGTAGCAGAAATCAAAAATGGTTGGTTGGGCTTTAAAAGTATGTAATCAATTAAATCTTGTTGAGTCCCCGGCTCCGAAGTGACATCATTGGAAAGTCTATCGTACGACCAGCGAATGTCGCCCCCCAGTTCACCATCTTCTGCATGCAATGTTTGAAGCATAAAATTGTACTCTTCGCTTTGTCGGTGAATGTTAAAGTCCCCGCAAATAATTTGCGGAACGCCTTCTCGATGGAAAGGCTTTAGCAACCTTTGGTAGAATTCCACACACTGGCTTTGCCTTACCCACGGCTGACCAGCATTCTGCAAATGGGTAGCAGCAACTTGTATTATTGTTCCATGAACTGATATTTCCGCTATCAACCCACCTTTGCGTGAAAAAGCATCAACCCCTGAGCGGTTTTTAAAAACAATCGATTGGGTTGCCACAATCGGATGCTTACTGAAAATCCAAAGTCCACTATTGGTTCGATAAGAAATCAATTTCTGATTGGCGGGTCCTGCTTGATATGGAAACTGCTCTTTCAATTGATCAAAAATCTTTTTTCGAGCTTTTCGTTGAAACGCTTCCTGAAATACAATCACGTCATAGTCAGAATGCTTCAGGGTTTTACCGATCAACGCTGCGCGTTGCGCCTTACCTGTTGCCTTGATGATGCTTGGCAGCATGTAGATATTCCACGATAGAATTTTTATTTTTTCCGGAGGTGGCGGTGGCAAGCTCGGCTGTGCGAAGCCGAATGTGAGTGAGAAAATACTGATCAGAACAATCAGCCGAGTTTTCATTTTGCATCGCAAAGATGCCGCTCTGCTATTACTTGAACGTGAAGCGCGCGTTATGAAAAGATCAAAAAATAGAAATGCTTAAGAGACTGATTAAGATTTTTTTAGGCCGATAATCGCGACCAACATCAACGTGAGGTATAGAAAATCCATCGATTTAATCGCCTCCTTGAAAAAAACAACTTCTATCAACTTTACTCCTGCCAACGTTACGCCCATCCAGATCGCAAAAGCTGTCGAAGCCGGAATTTGCTTCATCGCCAAAGAAAAAAAATAAATATTCGCTAACCCAAAGCCGATGTATCCAAGCAAAGGCAAAAGAATAACTAGGTTATCAGTTGGGTGTTGGGTAATTCCTACAAAAGAAATCTTCTTGATTTCGGCAAAACTTAATTTCTTTAGGCTAAAGATCCAGCCAATCTCAAATAAAGAAGCCATAAATAAGTAGAGCCACTGCATACCTCACCCCCTTGCCCCCTCTCCTGCAGAGAGGGGGGAGTTTGAACGTTTCGAAAAAAAGGTAGAAAGGACTTTCATTAAATTGAATCGTAAATTCAAATACCAGTTCCATTTGGGATTCCTTCTTAAATCATCTTCATCAAAACGCTTGACGGAAAATGCATGTTGTAAGAAATAGTCTTTGGGGTACTTATACGGCAGTCCAAACTCCATCGGCTTGCGGTTAGGCAGAAATGCTGTCCCAAACATCCAATCCCAAAAGGCAAACTTGGTGGCATAGTTGGCAAAATACGTTTCTTTGGTTTCCGCATGGTGCCATTGGTGCATCTCGGGGCCGTTGATAAAATATTGCCACCTCCCCGATCGCACGTCAATATTTGAATGAATGTACATACCCCACACCGCATCAATGCATGCTTTGATGGGCACCACCATCGGATTGGCACCTAATAAAATAATCGGGGCAAACTCAATGGTTTGGTTGATGATGATCTCAAGGGCGTGTGAACGACTTCCGGCAATCCAATCCACCTCGCGAACGGAGTGATGTGCCTCGTGTGTGCGCCATAAAATTTTAGAGCTGTGCTGCCAACGGTGAAACCAATAGATGTACAAGTCGTGCGTAATTAAAAAAAACAAAACTTGTACCCCAACAGGCCAATGCGAAATGAGGTGCAACGAAGACAATCCAAACTTTAAATCAATGGGTTGGATGATATAGTCGAAAATCAAAATCTTTAAAAAGAAACTCTGAATAAGTGTGTACCAAACCAAATCCACCCAAAACCCCTCCCTGAAAAAAGGCAATCCTGTTCGGTACGGATACTTCCGCTCCAGCCAGATGATGGTGATGGCCGAAGTTATTAATATCAAAAATGTTATGCTCTCTACTTTCATATTGCAGATTTCAAATTACCAATTGCAGATTACGGGTTGAAAATTTATGGTTAACGGTCTCTACTTGCAATCTTGAATCTGAAATCTGTAATCATACTACTGCTGGTTGATTTATCACTCGTCTCAGCCTCTTCATTGGCTCCAGTTCTGAATCATAAACTTTCTTGACGCCATCGCCTAAACTCTTCTCAATATCACGAATGTCCCGCACGAGTTTTACGATGCCCTGCGGCTCCACGGAGGCAGCATGGTCAGAACCCCACATCGCTCTGTCTAGGGTAACATGGCGCTCAACAAATGTTGCGCCTAATGACACGGCCGCAAGTGTTGGCGCTAAGCCTGTCTCGTGGCCGGAGTATCCGATGGGCAAATGAAACTGATTGATTAATGTTCGGATCATATTCAGATTGAGTTGCGCGGGATCGCAGGGATAAGCTGAAGTTGAGTGTGCAACCATCACGTTCTTTGTACCCGTCAAATCAATGGCATCTTCAATCTCCATTTGCGTGGACATGCCCGTTGAAAGCATCAACGGCCTTTCGGTTGACAATACCTTCTTAATCAAATCGAAATCTGTCAAGCTTGCAGACGCCAGTTTATACATGACGGGATTGAACTGCTCCAAGAAATCAACTGAAGGCTCATCCCATGCCGAGGCAAACCAATCTATTTTCTTCTGCTCGCAGTATCTGTCAATTTCTTCAAATTCAGATTTCCCGAATTCGGTTTTGCGTTTGTAGTCAATGTAGCTCATGGTGCCCCATGGCGTTTGGCGTTGTTTGTCCCACTGGTCTTTGGGTACGCACAGCTCGGGCGTTCTCTTTTGAAACTTCACCGCATCGCAACCCGCAATGCTCGCCCAGTCGATGAGCTTCTTTGCAATTTCTACCGAGCCATTGTGGTTAATTCCAATTTCAGCAATGATGTAGACCGGATGTCCATCACCAATCTTTCTTCCATTTTTCAATTCAACATGATTCATAGGAATGGTGTTTTAGTTATGGTTGATTTTACTATTGATAATGAGTTCAGCAAATTCCCGAAATGCCCCGTGGCCGCCATTGGTGGTACATACATAATGCGCCACCCTCCTCGCAAAACTCATGGCATCACCTGGACAAGCGCACAAGCCAACTTGTTTCATGATTTCTTCATCATTGATATCGTCACCGATGTACGCAATCTCTTCTTTTGAAATCTTAATACGATCCATGATTTCCTGCAACCGCTGGGCTTTGTCCATTACGCCCATATGTAATTCTTTTATTTTCAGTTTCTCAGCACGCTTCGATACAGGCAAGGAATCTTCACGCGTGATGATGCCCGTTTCGATGGAAGCAATTTTTCGAAGACGCTCCACGCCCATGCCATCACGAAACGAAAAGCGCTTTAACTCTTCACCGTTGCCGGAATAGTACACACCATTGTCTGTCAGCACACCGTCCACATCGGTAATCATCAACTTTATCTTCTCAGCTCGTCTTTTTATCTCTGTTATCGACATCTTCTTTAAGGATTAGAGAGTGAGAAATTCCATTCGATTTTCATTTCTCAAATCTTACTTTTAAATTATCGTCCATCCTCCATCTACTACCAAATTTCCACCTGTCATATAGTTTGAGGCATCGCTCGCCAAAAACACAATTGCGCCTTTATAATCCGTGGGCTGCGCCATTCTACCCAATGGAGTGCGTCCGGCATAATTTGATTTGAAAAATTCTTGTTGCCCGTTTTCCACTCCGCCTGGCGACAAGGCATTTACGCGAACGCCCTTGTCTCCCCAATACGCTGCCAAGAATCGCGTGAAACTAATTACCGCGCCTTTGGTAGTTGGATATGAAGCAGATTTGTAAAATGTTTGCTCACCCTTTTCATTTTGATAAAGTTTTTGGTCGGGTGCGGTTACACCATAGGTCGAGGCAATGTTGATGATACTTCCTTGTTTCGCTTCAGCCATCATTGTACCAAAAATCTGACTACATAAAAATACTCCCGTCACATTCACGTCAAGTGATTTCTTCCAAAGGCTGATGGGGTAGTTTTCAAACTTGGACAACTCCAATGCCGCGCTAGGATTTTCAAACATGTCATTGATCGCTGCGTTATTCACCAGCACGTCAATCCTTCCATATCTTTTTAAGATTGATTCCTTCGCTTCTATCACCGACAAATCACTTGACACATCCAGCCCCACGCCCATATGTCCTTCACCTAACTCTTGCGCAACTTTCTTTGAAGCAACCTCATCCACATCGGCAGCGATCACCTTTGCGCCTGCTTCGGCCAATGCATAGCAATGGTGCTTACCTAACAAGCCACACGCGCCTGTTACGATTGCCGTCTTTCCTTTCAATGAAAACAACTCCATCATTTCACCTGCAACTCTTTCTCCTTAAATGTTTTTTGAACATCTCCCACTTTTCTAAACACTGCCTCCACTGGTTTGCCACGTAACTGTTGCGCTACATTATCTTCGTTCAATGCATTGGCCAACAGTGCTAATACCTCATCGTATGCCGCCAACGTTTTTTGGATATCCTCATCAGTATGCGTGAAACAGACGTTGTGAAATCCGCCCCACAAGACTCCGCGCCTAATCATTTCTTGCTGCACGAATGACTTCAAAATCAGCGGGTCACCGGCAGTTGCATTGAAGGTGATGATGGTACGACAGTCAAAACCCTGGCAAGTAGTTACCGAACTGAGATGATGTTTTGCCACTAACGCATTATATCCTTCTCTCAACGTCTTACCCTTTTCAGCCAATGCTGCGGGAACATTTTTTTCAATCATCTCATGAATTGTGGCCATTGCAGCAGCCATAGACAATGCCTCACCGCCAAAGGTGGAGTAGAAGAACACATCTTTTTCGAAAAGTTGCATCACGTCTTTTCTGCCTGTCAGTAATGCGATGGGCATCCCGTTGGCAAAGGCTTTTGAGTAAACGGCCAAATCAGGCGTGATCCCAAAATATTCTTGCGCACCACCTACTGCTACCCGAAAGCCCGTCCACATTTCATCAAAAATCAGTAACGTACCATTCGCTTGACAAAGCGCCTGTACTTTTTCCAAGAAGTTGTCCTTGGGCGCTTCAAAAATAAATGGCTCCAAAATCACACAAGCCACGTCATCGTCTAACTTGGTTTTTAACGATTCGATGTTATTATAATCAAACGTAGCTGAGAGGTCTTTAATCTCCTGAGGGATTCCCTCCGCCCGGCTGGTAGTACCGATGTACCAATCATGCCACCCGTGATAACCACAACATAGTACTTTTTTTCTCCCGGTAAATGCACGGGAAATCCGAACAGCCGCGCTGCAAACTTCCGCGCCAGTTTTGGCAATACGCACCGCTTCTGCATTGGGAATAATGCGGTGAATCAATTCACTCAACTCTACTTCCAGCGGGTGCATCAATGAAAACGTAATGCCATCTTCCAATTGTTTTTTGATAGCATTGTCAACCGCTTCATATCCGTAGCCCAAAGAAATGGGGCCGATACCCATGTTGTAATCGACATACTCGTTCCCATCCACATCCCACACGTGTCCGTCTTTGCCTCTTGACAAATATTTAGGAGCTACTCCATTTACATATTGCGATGGGCCTTTGGCCATGGTTTGCGTAACGGGAAACATAATCTGTTTCGCGCGCTCGTACCAGGCATTGGAAATAGTGATATCGGGATAGGATTGACTCATATTCTAACTTTTGAAGTGGACTCTAATGCTAAAATGGTTTGTGCGGCAATCTTCTTTGGAGTAAAATCTTCGTGTTCCAACACTTCGCTCAAGCGCGCAGCTTTGAACCACTTGTGCTGAAGTGAAATGGAATGTACGTTGGCCGTCAGTTGGTGCTTGAGTAACACCTCGGCAACGATCGAATAGAGACCTCCAATTTTAAAATGATCTTCAACAATCACCACCAACTCGCTTTGTTTGGCAGCGTCAATGATTATTTGTTCATCTACCGGCTTGAGGCTTCGCATGTTTACCAGGCCCACCGAGTGGCCATGCGCTTCCAGAATTTCCTTTGCTTGTAGTACTTGATTGAACAGCATGCCGTACACCAAAAATGTAACGGTACTCGGTTCTGCCACTACTTCCGCCTTGCCTATCACAAAATTCTTGTCGTGCCGATACAAAGGCTTTATCAAATTAGCGCGCGTATAAGCCGGGTAATTGGATTTCCAAATCGCGGGCAACATCAGAAGCATATCTTCCTCATCGGCTGGCGCAAATACCTGCATCCCCGGGATTCCACGCATGATGGATACATCTTCAATTGCTTGATGTGTGGGCCCGTTCCCATCAGAAAGTAAACCCGGAATAAAACCAGTGAGCTTCACAGGCAAATTTGCAATACCTACATCTGTTCGGATGAACTCAAAAGCGCGCATGGTTAAGAAAGCTGCCAGCGCATGCACAACCGGAATGCGTCCGCGTAATGCCAAGCCCGCGGCCATGCCAATCATGGTTTGCTCAGTAATGCCTGTATCAACAAAGCGGTTTGCTAAAGCAGGGTTGTTGGGAATATTTCGAATCAACGCACGGTTCTCAGCCGTCATAATGATGAAGCGTTCATCGGCTAGTGCTAATTCGGTAATGAGTTGTTCGTAGTTCATTTCGATGTGTTGACGTGCAGAAGTGTCAATGTGTTGATGTTCTATTTATCTATTTCGTTACAAGTTGCAGGCTTATCGCTCCAAGCCCTACCTCACGACTAGTGTTTCCGAATTCAGCTCGGCCATTTTGTTTTCATGCAATTCGTCTAGTAATGCATTCACTTCTTCGTGGGTGAAATTGCAGAACCAGCGGTCGGCTCTTCGTTCGATGCTGGGCAGGCCCTTTCCGCGCACCGTGTGCGCCACCACAATCGTTGGCTTTCTGTTTGCAAGTGGCAGATTTGAAAACGCTTCATCTAGTTTTTCAAAATCATGTCCATCTACGTCTAGCGCATTCCAACCAAAAGCTTCAAATTTATCTTTGATAGAATTCAATGGAATCAACTCTTCCGTAGCCACGTTTGCCTGAAAATAGTTTCTATCTACAATCCAAATCAGGTTATCTAATTTGTGCGCGGCCGTTACCAACGCAGCCTCCCATACCGAACCTTCGTTTAATTCCCCATCGCCAGTAACGACCACGACTTTATTTTTCTGATTTCTTAGTTTGCAATCCAATGCCACACCCATTGCTACTGAGGGCAGATGGCCGAGTGACCCGGAATGAAATTCTACCCCAGGAATTTTTGTGTTCGGATGCCAGTAAATATGATCGTTTGCCTTGAGGTGATTTTCCAGTCTTGATTTTTCTATGAATCCGATTTCCGCAAACAATCCGTAAAGAGCGGGCACATCATGGCCTTTTGACAAAAACAAGTAGTCGCGAAGAGGATCGTTGAGATTATCTTTTGTGACGTTTAAAAATCTTTGATACAGAAAAACAAACAGGTCTGCACAAGAAAGTGACGCTCCCGTAAAGCAACCACCATCAGTAGATAGTTTGATAATGTTCTCTCGCACCAAAAGTGCCAAGTGTTTCAATTGCTTCAATTCGTGACTAGTCATGAAACTTGCTCTACTGTTCGTGTTTGGTGTTTATTGATTGTCTTTAGCTCGTGTAAATGGTTACGATACCAGTTTACGCCAGCCCATTTGCCATTGATTTCCATCATTGATGGAGCCTCGTCAAGTAAATTCAAAATATTTTGTAACGTAAATTCAGGATTGTTGTAGAAAAGCTTCTCATACACTTGTTTGATAAACTCATAGTCTTCGGCATAATCAATCGTCCAACGGTGCGTCATCGAATAATCTAAACCGGTCTCCCAGGTTACGTTTCCAATATTGAATTGATGTGGGCGTTCCCAGATATACGGTGTTGTGTGTTCCAGTTCCATGGGGGCAATGGCGTTTTCCCAAGTTTGTTCAAGCGCAGCGAATGACATTATTTCAACATCATTGCCATCAGGATAAGTAGCCGGATGTAGATTGCTCGCGTAGTTAAACTTACCGCTACTCGCCAAAAAAAATTCCAGTACTCTATCAATCACTTTTGCATCTACCAGCGGACAGTCTGACGGAATCTTCACCACTACATCTGCCTTGTATCGACTCGCCACTTGGTAGTGACGATCCAACAGATCAAATTTACTTCCGCGGTATACTTCAATTTGATTTTTTCCACACATTGCTGCAATTGCATCATCTTCTGTATGGGTAGTAGTAGCAACTACTACTGTACCCACTTTCTTTGCTGCTTTTACACGTTGCAGCATGCGCAATAGCAATGGTTCACCACATAGCGGCAACATCGCCTTTCCAGGCAAGCGCGTTGAGCTAAGTCTTGCTTGCACCACCGTTACCACGTTGGTTCCGCCCATGCTAACAAGCAATTTTTTGATAGTCTGCCTCAATGGTCGGCAGTTCCTCCGCTAAAAATTTTTCTTTGCCATGCGGATATTCTATGAACCTGCGGCAAATGGCCGCGATATGAGCAGCCGAACGACCTCCATTTTGAATGGGTGTTTTTCTTTTGAGTTCTTCCAAATCAAAATAGGAGTGAACCTTTTTGCCCAAGGCCAGCCCAACATAGACAACGGTCGAAAACTGTGTGATCAGTTCTTCACAGTGATAAATCATTTCGTTGACATTTCCCTCAGCGTAGACCCTCGCACTGGGCGCATGTTCTTGAATTTCACGAATTGCCCTTATCTTGTTCTCGTTTGGATGAAGTTTAAAAATGAGCTGACGCCCTTGCGCGATGGAAACACACTTTCGAATAAACTCCGGACGGTTATCATGCCCCATAAGTTCTCTGATATCCGAGGTGGCTACCAGCACATAGTTTCGATGCGGAAAAGTATTGTATTTTAACGCCTCAACGTTATCAAAATTAGGCATGCCGGTAACGACAAGCCTTCGGCCGTCAGCGCCCAGCGATTTAAAATGTTCGCGATAGCCTTCACTGGCCACGCAATACACATCGCATAAGTTAGAAGTGCCGTTGAGCGAAGTGTTTCCCGCCCAATAGCCCGGCAGGTTCAATGCCTTAACCACTTTTGATAAAAATGTAATCTCATCCGTCATCCCCTCTTGTACCCAAACTGATTTGGTTGCCCTGATGGATTTTGGTACGAGCAAATCGCTACAGACTACTGCCAGATCATAGAGGTTATTGTAACCGGATTGAGCATAGTCGTTTTTGAGGCGATTTTGCGACAAGTATTTCTCAGTATTCTCGCGAAACTGGCCGCCTAAAATTGTGCTGGAGCCCCCACCTCTCTTGACAAATTCTTGCACAACCCAGTTATCGCTGTAGAACTGAGAAAAATAACAATCGTAATCAGACAGATGCGATGCGATGGCGTGCATCTGTGTTACTTGGTTGAGAGAGCCAACCGTAAAAAATATCTTTTTCACCTATCGCTTTTTCAGTTGTCGCAAAAGTATTAGCGGGATGTTACTTTAAATTTGATCTTTTGTAATGAAACGGTTAAGTTTTTAACGGTGGGTTAGCATTTTGGTAATGATTTAATGACAAAAAAAACCCACACTAAAGTGTGTGCGCTTCCCTACCTAACACATCTACCAATTATGGTGCTTTTATATTGAAAGTGTAGCTACCCGCTACACTTGAAAGCCTGCCACCAGGCGCTGTTGCAAATGTCATTTTGAACTGTAAAGCAGATGAGCTGATCTGGGTCACGCTTACCACGGTACCGTCATTTCTAGTCAAATCAAACAAGTTTTGAATGGTTGAAGGCTTTAACGTGAACGTGCCGGAGGCAGGCCAAAGGTTGCCAACCGGGTTAGTAGTTGTAAACTTGCCGTCTTTGGTGAAACTGATTACCATGCCTGGAAAAGCGTTGGTCACATCCTTGCTATCAAGTTGAATGTTATTCACTGTCCAACTACGGCTCAAGTTGTTCAGAAAATTGTCTTTGGTGGGATCTACCTTTTCTGATGAGCAAGAAGAAACTTGGAAAAGCGCCACGATGGCTGCCATTGCGAGAAGAATCTGAATTTTTTTCATGTCTTAGTTATTCATTAGGATCAATAAAACTGATCAGTTTACCTTCAATACTTTCTTTACAATTACCTGCTCACCCAGTTTCAACTTCAAATAGTATAATCCATTTGGCAGATTGGAGATGTCCAGCTGATGCGTGTTTTTATCAATCGGCCTCAAGTTCACCTCACCGAAATCTCTACCCAAGTCATCGATCAAGTGTGTCTGTTTCGATTCAATGGATTGTTTTGTCTTAATCCAATACACCCCTTTACCAGGGTTGGGATACAACTTTAATTGATCGACAATCACATCGTCAACAGCCGTGATTCGCACACCACGGCCTGTGATTGCGAGGGTGCTTGTGCCCGAGGTGGCATTTGAGGTCACCGTGAGGTCGCCATTGTAATCTTGTGCGGCTGTTGGCGCAAACGTCACCTGCACATTAAGCGATCCCCCGGCAGCAATCGTACCGCTGTTAGGTGTAACAGTGTAACCTGTGGGGGCAGTGATTCCTGTAATCGACAAGCTGGAATTACCGACATTGTTAATTATAATGCTTTTCTGAACCGTTGGCTCGCCTACAATCACTTCACCGTATTGCAGTGTGCCATTAATTGATAAAACGCGCGACAGCGTTGTGGCTGCGATCACATTTGAATTGGCAGAAATCCCATTTGCATTAGATGCACGTAAGCGATAGCTATAACTCGTTCCTGAAAGTAAACCAGTAACAGCTGTGCTGGTGCCTGTAACACTTAGGCCGTTAAAGCCTGTTACAAAAGTTGCAAAGTTATCTGACGAGACATCTAGCAAATAATTGGCGGCTCCGGTTACTGTCGCCCAGTTGGCAGTAAAGCTGTTTGTAGATAGGAGTGTAGCTGCCGATGCCACTGGCGCAGGCAGTACCGTTGCAGTGTTGATTACATTGGAGGCTTGCGAATTTCCAAAGACATTGACTGCACGCACGCGATAGGAATAAGCCGTGTTTGAAGAAAGGCCTGTAATAGTTACTGATGTTGTGGTTGAGTTTTGTGTTGTAAAAGTGGTAAATCCGTTTGTAGAATACTCCACGACATAACTGGTCGCACCGGTTACGCTGCTCCAATTTGCTGTAAATCCTGCAGCTAAAACTTGCGTAGCTGCGGTTGCCACTGGGGCAGCCGTTACCGCCACATTTTTCAAACTGTAAACAGAAACAGTTGAACTTACTTCATTACCGGCCAAAATCAACGCGTTCCCGTTGGGGCTATCTTGCGCGGCAATGTAAATAATGCCTTCTGCACCGCGGTCGCCACCCAACGCTGTTGGTGGTACGGTACGAGAATTCAAATAGTCTGAGAAAATCGGGGCGGCAGGGTTGGTAACGTCAAACACCATCACTCCACCAATTCTCTCTAGGCCAATGAAGGCATACGTCTTACCTGCAATTAAAGTTGTAACTACGCCTTCCGGTTCTGGACCTTTGTTATCGCTGCGGTCTTTAATGTTATTGTTAGAATGATCTGCGTTGAAGACAGCACCCCAAGTGGCATCTTCGGAAACTATTTTTTCAATTGCGTTGCCGCTATCGAATACCAACGATCCAGTGTTTGCATTCCAAATGGCAAAAGAGCGGCCGCCTAACACT
>JBJTHA010000246.1:0-4337 GCA_046094265.1 Cytophagales bacterium | reverse complement strand
ACGTTCCCTCATCTTTTGTGAAATCTTGTCGGCATCGATCTCCATTTTCGAATACGTCTCGTGCTCGTAAGCTGTCAGGTATCGTTTGTCGTTTTTGCTTTTATTGTCTACAACCTTGCGAAGGATTTCAAACGCAGGGTTTTCACCGGCCTTCACTACAACTTCTTGCAATTTGGTGGTCTCTTCATCTAACTGAAAATTGATTACTTGTGCAATCCGTTTTTTGATTGCTTTTACGCGTGGCCTGTAGCCAATGAATGAGGCTACTATAGAATCTGTAGGGTTGCTGGTATGAATCTTAAAGTTCCCATCAAAATCGGTGGTGGCGCCAATGGATGTTCCTTTGAATATCACATTAGCAAAAGGAATTGGATCGCCTGTGCCAGCATCAGTTACTTTGCCAGTCACCACCGTTTCTTGCGCCAACCCTGCTGCACCGATCAACAGAAATGAAACAACCGCACAGAGAGCCTTTCTAAACACAGAGATCACCTTTATCAGACAATGTTAAAGTTACAAAACTAAAAATTTATTCATACGAAATTGACGTCCTTAAGTTGCAGACCAATCAATAAAAAGGAATCAATTCGTTAAACCCTCGCGAGCGCCCAAATGCTTTGGCGTTGTTTTCAACAAATAAAGATCTAAGACTGCTTTCGTGCGTGCAAAATACTCGCGCAATTCAACTTTCAATGTCCCATCAAAGCTAGCATCTGTTCGCCACGCCACCACATCCATACGATAATAGTCGCCAATAAAGATCGCTCGGTAACAGTGGAATGGCTGCGTCACAATCACCACCATGTTCTGCCCAAAAATTTCTTTGCAACGCACCATTGAGTCTAGCGTACGCAGCCCGGCAAAGTCAAGTGTGATCAACCCAGCCGGCACTCCCGCCTTGATCAATGCCTTGCGCATCTCCGCGGGTTCGTTATAATACTTCGTTCGGTTGTCTCCGCTAAGCAAAAACGCTTTGGCCTTCCCCAGCTTATACAACTTCGCAGCCGTTTCAATTCTGTCTTCAAAATACGGGTTCGGTGTACCGCCCATCAGTTTGCTGCTGGTTCCAAGTACCAATACCACGCTGCTATCGGGCAGAACTTGATAATCAGAAATGATTCTTTCTTTCGTGCTTGCAATCACCCACCAGTTCGCTACAGTAAAAACAACCGCAGCCAACGCAACAAGCCACCACGCAACCTTCAACGACTTCTTCATCCATTTAGCTGGCACAAACGTAGATTAAAGCAGCCGTAAAGTTAGGCAATAGAACGAAGAAATTCTTGCTCAATTAAATCGCTTCTTCGAATCGATTTTCTCATCCATTGCAACCGAATGATGTGCTTCTCTTCTTCGGTCAGTTGCCAGTCCACTGGCGATTTCCTCAACCTGGGCAGCAACGCATGCATGCAGATGGCCGCACTTACTGAGATATTCATGCTTTCAGTAAAACCCACCATTGGTATATAGACTTTCTGATCAGCCAGTTCCAATGCTTCTTGCGAGACACCTTCCGATTCATTGCCCATTACCACAGCCAGCCTTTTGGTTACGTCAACATCCTCAATCGATATTCCTTCCAGTTCAGGATGAGTGACCAAAATTTGGTAGCCGGCCGATTTCAAATCAGTCAAACAAGGTTTGGTATTGCGCATGTTTTTGCCTTTGTAACGCACAATGTCAATCCACTTGTTAGAGCCTTTTAGCACTCGTTTATTTGTTTCGAAATGATTGTTGTCGTCAATAATATAAAGATTTTGTATTCCGTAACACTCGCATGTGCGGACTACCGCGCTCATGTTGTGCGGCTGCTGAATATTTTCCAATACCATGGCAATGTGCTTCGTACGCTGCGATAACACGCGCTCAATGGTTTGTTGGCGGTTGTCCGTTAGATATTGTTGAAAGTGATGCGTAAGTAGGTCCGACTTTCTATCCATAACATTCAAAAATAGACAAAGTAAGACGAATGTTTATTTTTGCACCGCCCATGCAATACCTTTTTCCGAAAGATTTCATTTTTGGTACGAGTACAGCTGCCGCCCAAATCGAAACGGCCTTTGAGCACGATTGGCAGGGTGTGCGCGCAAAGGACGGAAACCTGTTTGAACGGACAACCGATCATGAACTGCGCGTGAAAGAAGATGCACAAATCATTGCTTCGCTCGCACCGAATTATCGCATGGGCTTGATGTGGAGCAAATTACAACGCGCGCCCTTGTCTACACTCAATGACGATGCCGTAAAGCTGTACAACGATTTGCTTGAAGATTTAACCAACCGCGGAGTAAAAATCATGATGGTACTTCACCACTTTACCAATCCAAAGTGGTTTGCGGCACAAGGTGGCTGGGAAAAAGAAACCAACATTGGTTATTGGGTTGACTTTGCAAAAAAAGTAGTTGACCAATTTGGCCATTTGGTAAGCCATTGGAACACTTTTAATGAACCAAACGTATATGCCAGCTTCGGCTGGATCACCGGGGATTTTCCTCCATTTAAAAGCAACCCCGTGCTGGCAGCTCAAGCTGTAAAAAACATGGGGAAGGCGCACGATGAAGTTTATGAATACATCAAAGCAAAATTTCCTGACCAGCCCGTAGGTATTTCGTTAAACACGGTTGTCTTTCATCCTGAAAATATGCTCGGCTGGTTTCCCGCCCGCTTGGGAGATTGGTGGTTTATGGAATGGGTGCCAAAGCACTTTGAGAAAGTGGATTTCTTCGGTATGAGTTATTATGCCCGTTTACCGCATGACCCACTGCCCGTTACCAGCATTGCACACCGCGCAAAGTTAGATGCTATGGGCCGACCCTACGATGACATGTGGGAATATTACCCCGAGGGTTTGCGCACTTGCATGGAACGTTATTGGAAGAAGTACAAAAAGCCAATTATCATTACCGAAAACGGAGTAGCAGACGAAAGTGACAAACTAAGACAACAGGCTATCATCGATTACGCCAAAATAATTCACCAAGCCCTGCAAGATGGTATTGACGTGCGCGGTTACTACTGGTGGAGCACATGGGATAACTTTGAATGGCACTTGGGGCCTGCGATGCGTTTTGGATTGTACGAGTGCGACTGGGAAACAAAGGAAAGAAAACCAAAACCAAGTGCTGCAATTTTTGCACAACTAGCTCATTTGAAATTTGTAGAAACAGATGTTGATGCTGAGAGTTTCGCCTAAAATCGTTCGAATCTAAAAACGAAAAGTGACAGATGCTCCGAGCACTTGACTGCTGGGTGCAAGAATTAATGTATTGTACCGATCTATACTCTTACGAATTTTTATGTTGGATACAATCTGGCAACCGAACGAGGCAGCGAGCGACCCTCCAAATACAATCCAAAATTCTTCTTGATTGATATTTTGCCTTCCAGGCAGAGATATCAAATAAACGGCCGGAACTATGGTTGTAACTGCTGAAACGCTCTGCCATAGATGAAAACTTCTATAGTGCCTGCTAACTTCTTCATCATTCAAGCTTAGTAGCGGAATCTGCAATCCGTACGCACCTCCGTGTACCCTCTTGCCATCATAAAAATAACTGAATCCCTGCTTTACCATCGGCTTTAATTCCACCACTTTAAACCGCTGAGAGAAGCACGCCAAGGGCAGCATTAAAAAAAGTATAACGACATACGTCTTCATAAAGCAATAATAGTAAAAATTCAAAAAAATACCTAGTCAAGTTGTTATCCTAGTTATCCTCAACATTGCCAATTTTCCAAGCAAGGAAAATTTTTGAACGCCCACGGAAAATCAAATCATGATTTTTTTGTGACAAACACTACTGTTTCAGCACGCGAAGTTTCACCCGCCTGTTGAGTGCGCGTGCCTCCTCAGTTTTATCCGTACTGATGGGCTGCGCTCCTCCGAATGCTTTCGCTTTGATTCGGTCTTTCGCGATGCCTTTGGAGGCAAGATATTTTTTTACCGCCTCTACCCTGTCTTGCGAAAGCTCAAGGTTCTTTTGAGGGTTGCCTACATTATCGGTATGACCTTCCAATTGAATCACTACTTTGGTATTCTCTTTCATCATGGCCACTAGCTCGTCCAAACTTGGATATGACTTGGGATTGATAACAGAGCGACCCATTTCAAAAATCAGATTTTCTAAGCGGATGGCACGCCCTGTGGAAGTCAACTCAATGTTGCGAACAATTTTGTGGTTAATGTACTCTTTCGGATCGACAATCACTGTGCGAGGAATATAACCTTCCGCCTCTGCAGTTACTTGATACTTGGAAGAGCCAAAAATCGTAAATGAAAAAGTGCTGTCGTTGAAGTTGCCACTAATACCGCCTGTTGGGTAGCTCTTGTATCGAAT
>JBJTHA010000245.1:0-5195 GCA_046094265.1 Cytophagales bacterium | reverse complement strand
TCCTAAGGCAACTACCCCAAAAACGAAGCACCATGTTAAGACCTAACTCCCCTATGGAATTATGGATTTTTAGACTATTTTAGTCGGACAAGAATGTTAAAATATATTTTTTGTCTGAGTGTTCGGATGGAGATTCATATGTAATTGAAGTCACCACCACACGTAAAATCACCCAGTCTGAGCTAACGAATTTATACCCCCAACATCGCACACGTCTTCTCTGCGGCTGCCTGTTCGGCTTTTTTCTTATTAGAGCCTACACCCAAACCAAAGGCCTCGTCTCCCACAAAAACCTGAATGGAAAACTCCTTGAAATTTCTTCCGCTGTTTTTTATATCAATGGTTTCAAACCTGATTTCTTTGCCGTGCCGTTGCGACCATTCTAACAACTTACTTTTATGGTTGTTGGTAGAACTTACAATGGTGTCTAAGTTGAGATATGGTTGCACCAACTTGTCAATTACAAATTTTTTAGTGCGTAAATAACCCTTGTCTAAATAGATGGCACCTACCAGCGCCTCTAGCGTGTTACCCAAAATCACATTTTGTAACTGCACATTTCGTTGATCGAACTTTACAATTGCGCTAATGCCTAACCTCCGCGCAATGTTATTGAGTGACTCGCGGTTAACAATCCGCGAACGTATTTCAGTAAGAAAACCTTCATCTTTAAAAGGATACTTTTGAAAAAGATAATCGGCAATGGCAGCACCTAGTATGGCATCTCCCAGGTATTCCAGTCGCTCGTTTGATTCGCGAAAGCCATCTGATTCTTTTGATTTTGAACTATGGAGTGTGGCTAATTTATAAAGCGATAAATTAGCGGGCGCAAATCCGGTAATCGTTTTGACGGCCGTAGTCAGTTTCTTATCTTCTTTGGAACTTGTTCTAGGTAAGGGTAATAATTTCCACACTTGGATTACTCCATTTTCTTAATGATAATTGAGAAATTATGACCTCCAAAACCAAAGGTGTTACTCAATGCAACTTTTACATCGCGCTTTTGTGCTTTGTTAAAAGTCATGTTCAGCCGTGCGTCTAGGCCGTCATCATCAGTAAAGTGATTGATGGTAGGTGGTACTATCCCCTCGTTCAGTGCAAGCAAGCAAGCCAAAGCTTCGATGGCACCAGCAGCGCCCAGTAAGTGGCCTGTCATTGATTTGGTAGAACTGATGTTCATTTTATAGGCATCTTCGCCAAATACTTTTTGAATAGCCTTGATCTCACCAATATCGCCCAGCGGAGTAGATGTGCCATGGGTATTGATGTAGTCTACTTCACCCGGTTTAATACCGGCTTCTTCCAACGCATATTCCATCACTTTGATAATACCGGCACCTTCGGGATGCGGAGCGGTAATATGATAGGCATCGGCAGACATGCCGCCACCCATAATCTCACCGTATATTTTTGCGCCTCGTCTTTTAGCGTGTTCGTACTCCTCAATAATCAATGCGCCTGCGCCTTCGCCCAACACAAAACCGTCTCTATCTTTATCGTAAGGTCGTGAGGCAGTCTCGGGTGAATCGTTTCTTTCCGATAGTGCTTTCAATGCATTGAAGCCACCCACGCCAGCAATACATACCGCAGCTTCTGATCCGCCAGAAACGATGATGTCTGCCTTACCTAATTTGATATACGTATAAGCGTCATAAATAGCGTTGGTAGACGATGCGCAAGCAGAAACGGTTACAAAGTTGGGGCCTCTGAAGCCATATTTAATTGAGATGTGACCCGCGCTTAAGTCTGGAATCATCTTGGGGATGAAGAAGGGGTTGATTCTGGGTGTACCATCTCCCGCAAAGAAGGTTCGCATCTCCTCTTGAAAGGTAGATATTCCACCAATGCCCGATCCCCAAATCACGCCTACACGATCGAGGTTGATGCTTTGCAAGTCAAACTTGGCATCAACAATTGCCTCGTCTGCCGCTACCATCGCATACTGCGAAAATAAGTCGAGCTTGCGGGCTTCTTTTTTGTCCATAAAGTTGCCTGCATCAAAGCCTTTTACTTCGCAGGCAAATTTGGTCTTAAAGAGAGTGGTGTCAAACTTTGTAATGGGCGCGGCACCGCTCTTTCCCTCTTTCAAACCTTGCCAATAGGCAGACAAAGTATTTCCAATTGGAGTAAGAGCTCCGGCTCCGGTAATGACAACTCTTTTCAAACTCATGAAACAATACATTTATAAAACATAGAAAGGGCGCAATAATCCTATTGACACCCTCTTTATTTTGACAGAACCCAATCTTGCGAGGCCCCAGCCTGCAGATTTACATTATTTCTTGGCGTTTTCTTCTAAGTAAGAAATAGCTTGCCCCACTGTGGCAATATTTTCAGCCTGATCGTCTGGAATAGAGATATTGAATTCCTTCTCAAACTCCATGATAAGTTCTACGGTATCCAAAGAATCAGCTCCCAAATCATTGGTAAAGCTAGCCTCAGGCGTCACCTCAGATTCCTCAACACCTAGTTTGTCGATGATGATTTGTTTTACTTTTTGCGCGATTTCAGACATGATTGTAAAGTTTAAGATTCAAAAACCAAGTGCAAATAAAGAGATTTAGTGCAATATTGGCAAACTTTTGATTTGCCTTCGCAACCGCAACTGAATGAAGAAGAAACGCTTAAAAATCGACTATTCTTATGATTTTCAGCTTTTGGGTATGATTTCTGCTACCAAAGGCTACAAGTTGGCTTGGGAAATTAATCGTGTAATAGAATTGCAATTGTTGCGGCAAGAAAATTTGCAGCTAACAGATAAGAAAAATTTTTCTTTTGGGTTTGCCCATTTTGAGCATTATTCAGAATCGATGGTGGTACGCCTGTTTAGAAATAAACCCTCAGAAAATGACCCACAAACGGCACGCTTGGTACCTGAATTTCCTCATTACGACTACATATTATTAGTTCAAAGTGACGATGCGACCAAAAGCAATCGTTTGCAGGAACTCTTGCGCAACATTCCTTCCGTTGAATTGGTTGCTTTCATACCTTTGGCAACTTTGAAAACGAAAGAAAACTTCATTTTTTAACTTTTTTCATGGAAAAAATCGCGTTCAATAAAACCAAAATTGTGGCCACCGTTGGCCCTGCTTCCAACAACAAAGAGATGCTCCATGCACTTATTAAAGAGGGAGTGGATGTTTTCCGTTTAAATTTTTCACATGGTAAACACGAAGACCACTTGAAGGTGATCAATTACGTACGTGAACTCAACAAAGAAATGGGCACTAATGTGGCTTTGTTGCAAGATCTGCAAGGTCCAAAAATTCGCGTAAACGAAATGCAGCCAGGCATAGAACTGGTACCAGGTCAAGGGTTAACCATTACCACCCGCGAAGTGGTTGGAAACAATGAATTGGTAAGCACTTCGTACGAAGGCTTGCCGCGCGATGTAAAGCGTGGCGATATGATTTTGATTGATGACGGAAAAATTGAGTTGAAAGTGGTGGAAGTTCGCGACATCGATGTGGTTTGCAAAGTGATTTATGGCGGACCCTTGAAACCTCGCAAGGGAATTAACTTGCCATTTTCAAAAGTCTCGGCTCCTTCACTTACTGAAAAGGACTTGGAAGATTTGGAATTTGGTTTGGCCAATAAGGTAGATTGGGTCGCCTTGTCATTTGTGAGAAAGGCAACAGACATTGAAATTCTGCGAGACATTATTAACAGAGCAAAATCCACCACGCGAATTGTGGCAAAGATTGAAAAGCCCGAAGCACTCGAAAACATCGATTCGATTTTGGCGGCAACCGATGCGGTAATGGTAGCCCGTGGCGATTTGGGCGTAGAGATTTGGATGGAGGAAGTACCCATGGTGCAGAAAATGCTCGTGGAAAAGTGTAATAAATTGGCGAAGCCGGTTATTGTGGCAACGCAAATGATGGAGAGCATGATAGAAAATCCTCGCCCGACCCGTGCAGAAACCAATGATGTGGCCAATGCGGTGATGGACGGTGCTGATGCACTAATGTTATCCGCAGAGACCGCGGCAGGCAAATACCCAATAGAGGTAATTCGTAGTATGGTGCGCACGATCGGATCGGTTGAGAAGCAGGGGAAAATCTTCTATCGATTTAGAGAAGTAGACCCAAAATCACCCACGTATTTTACAGACAGCTTAATCTTGACGGCATGTAAATTGGCGAAAGATGTTGGGGCAAAGGCGATAGTTGGGATGACTCAACTAGGGTACAGCGCGTATAAGGCCTCCTCCCACCGCCCGGATGCAAATATATTTGCCTTCACCAGCAATGAAACGATCATTAACACCATGAACTTGGTGTGGGCAACCAAAGCCTATCATTATGACAAAGCTGCTTCTACCGATGCAACAATTGCAGATGTGGAAGAAATTTTGAAACGTGATGGCCACGTGAAAAAAGGTGACGTATTTGTTGTGTTGGCGAGCATGCCAATCCAAGAGCGGGGACGATCGAACATGATCAAAGTGCACGAGGTCCAATAATTGAAGATGAGAAAGTAGAAGTCTGAAAGTTCAAAGTTGAAAGTTTCAGATTTTCAACTTTGAACTTTTTGCTTTCAACTTTTAACACCTAGGTACTACCATCACCACTTCTTCCCGTTCCACTACTACCATACCGGCCGGGTCACCTTTTCGTTTTCTAACAAATTTTTTCGATGTCACCGACACGGGGCAAAGGGAGTCGTTCTTTCTTTTGGAGTAGTAGGCTGCCAATTCAGCCGCCCGCTCAATCACATCTTTAGGAAAAGGCTTGCTGGCCTGATGCTTGATCAGTACATGTGAACCCGCGACATCCTTAGCGTGTAGCCACAAGTCTTCTTTGAAAGAATGTTTCAATGTGAGTTCATCGTTCGCCTGAGCACTTTTGCCCACCCAAATTTTGAAGCCCTTGAATTCTAACTCGCGGTAAGGGAGTGGCACTGCATTTTTAGGTTGAGCTACTTCGTTTGCCTTGCGAAGGAATTTTAGGTCACCCGTTTGCCCCACTTCTAATATTCGTGTTTCAAGTGACATGATTTCCTTTCGCTTTGAGACAATCGACTCGCGCAACTTGGCAATTTCTATTTGTTGGTTTTTTGATTTTCGGTAGAATACTTCGGCATTACGCTGGGCATTCAACTCTTTTTTCAACTTAATGTTAGTCTGTTCTTGATTATAAAAATTAGTGAGCGTTACAGACTCCATTCCCGGTTTCACCAAGTGCATGTTG
>JBJTHA010000244.1:0-3525 GCA_046094265.1 Cytophagales bacterium | reverse complement strand
CTTGAAAATGTTTACAGAGTTTGATGTCATTTCAAAAGCCTTTAAGGATTTTGAATTGACGGATTATGCCTTTAACAGCCTTCGACCAGATCCAGTGGTAGACGAGCGATTTGCGATGGTGAATTTTGGAACTTTATCTCGGAGAGAGGTTGCCTACTTAATACAAGCAATTAATCAATACAAGCCGAGGGTAATCGCTTTGGATGCCCTCTATAATTGCGAAGGTGGTCTGCGCGACTCAATAAATTGCCCGCAACTGCTTGACACTCTCGGTAATCTAATGCTAAGTAATGCAATCCAAGAGGCGAAAAATGTTGTCATGGGAGAGAAGTTGATGCAATCCGATTCTTTGTCAAAGTTTGATTCGAATATAGTAGACTCTCTTGAAATCTCAGATCCCATTTTTAGCGACTATGCCCATGAAGGGTTCGTAACGCTACCAACTGATGCAACTTATCAAGAAGATGTAAAAATTGTACGCTCGATCTGGCCTCAAATAGTTGTGAATGGCAAGCGTGAGTTGGCTTTTTCGGTACAGATTGCAAATCAATATGACTCAAATAAGGTGAAGAAATTTCTCGCGCGAAACAAGGAAGAAGAAATCATCAATTTTTTTGGTAACATTGATGTTGTTCAGTTGCGCGTAAAGACCCTTAAAGCAAACCAAACATCAACTACAAACTTTGGAACTGGGTTTTACGTGGTGGATTTTGACGATGTCTTAAAGGGCAATGTTGTCCCAGGGCTGTTTAAAGATAAAATTGTAATTATTGGTTATCTGGGCAATTATCTGGGTCATTCAGCCTGGGAGGATAAGTTCTTTACTCCTTTAAACAAGAAGTTTGGGGGCAGAGCAAACCCTGATATGTTTGGGCCAGTTGTACATGCCAATGCGGCAGCAATGATATTAAATGAGAATTACGTGGATGAAATACCTGACTGGTTAAAGTTCTCCATAGCGTTTACATTTTGCTTTTTAACGGTTGCTTTATTTGGATGGATGGACGCAAAATTGCCAATTTGGTACGATGCGCTCTCTGTTATAATTCAGATTATCCAAATTATTTCTATTATGATACTAGTTGTGTTGGCTTTTGCTTATTACAATTTGAAACTTGACTTATCATTGACTTTGGCCGCTGCGGCATTAGTCGGTCCGTGTTACGATATCTTTAAATCAGTTCAGAATGAGATACAAAACCGACTTACCAAACGGAGAGAACTGGTATCAAAAGAGCAACCGTCTGGGTTGACATAATTTTTTATTACATTTATTCAAAATAACGAACACCAAAAAACAATGAAAAAGAATGGAATTTTAGTATTAATTGGCTTTTTCGCCCTCATTTTGGGAGTTAATGCGCAAGATTACGCCTTCAAGGTGATGGCCAACAAGGGCTCAAACGAGGTGAAAACAGGTAGCGCATGGCAGGCGTTGAAAACGGGCGATAAATTGGGTAAAGACGATGAACTGAAAGTGTCGGACAATGCCTACGTAGCCTTGGTGCACAACTCGGGCAAACCGCTTGAGCTCAAAGAGGCAAAGACCTATAAAATTGCAGATTTAGCAGCTAAAGTAGGCCCTGGCGCGAGCGTAGTGAGCAAGTACACAGACTTTATTTTGTCAAGCAACTCTGCCGAAGCCAGAAAAAACAGATTGAGTGCCACAGGAGCGGTACACCGCGGAATTGGTGACATTAAGGTTTTGTTACCCCCCAACCAATTTGCAGATACTTTTAGCGACTTGATTTACATCGGCTGGGATTCAAAAGTGGCTGGCCCTTATGAAGTATTGGTAAAAAATATGTTTGGCGATGAACTGCGGAAGATCGAAACAACTGAAAATACCGTTCAAATTAACCGCAACGACCCAAAGTTTGAGAATGGTGAGATATTGATAGAAGTTCGCTCTAAGGGCGATAAGAAGAAAATCTCTGAGCAGCATTTGATCAAACGACTTTCTGCGGAACGACAGGCTGCCGTCAAGAAATTAATCGTTTCTGATTTAGGGGAAGATATCTACCAAGAAACTGCCTTGAACAAGTATATTTTGGCTGCCTTTTATGAACAAAATAAATTGCTTATTGATGCAATAGCAGCCTACGAGCAAGCCATTAAGTTAGCGCCAGATGTCCCTACATATAGAGAGGCATATGATGAGTTTTTACAAAGAAATAGATTGAGAGAGATCAAGTAGAAATCAGAGAATCGAGACAGTTACTGTAGAAAAAATCGCCCCGCATAACATGGGGCGATTTTTTGTTGTCAAGTGAAGTAGTGTCGACTTGATCTAATAATTAGGTCTACTTTAGAATAGCAACCAACTTAGGCGAACAATTAGGTAACATAAGCTAGGCATTTGCACGATGGGCTACTCGACAGTCTTTACTGCATCAAATCGAGCGGGAAACGGGATTCGAACCCGCGACCCTCAGCTTGGGAAGCTGATGCTCTACCAACTGAGCTATTCCCGCCATTAAATCACACGAAGTTAAGTATTGGCTTCCGTTAGGCCAAATTTCATAAACCCAGATTATACGTTAGACGATGTTTTTAACTTATTTTGTGTAGATAATCAACTAGTTAATTTCTCCTGAATAGCATTATAAAAGTTAGAATAAAAGTCGATTCAACGATATGATTTTCAATAACTTACATGTAAATTAGATTCTCTAGTGCATCATTTGAGACAAACTGCTTTTTGTCACGACCCGGATAAACTTATTTTCTCTTTCATTTCAAAATCTGATTAGTCGCATGTTTACTGTTTGTACATCGTCACAATTCCGCAAAGTGTAAGTGTTTTTTGTGGTGGCCCAACATCACCTGCATAACCAAACAGTTTTTGACTGACAGTCAAAATGCTTGAACATGAATTTATCCCAGAATCGATATAGGGAAGAGTTTAAATAACAGTCTTTAAAAGAAAAGGCTTGGAAAGGATAACCCAATCAGAGATTAAGTTGAGACTGAAAGCTCCCTTTTTCAAGACCAGCTTTTGGTGTGACGCTAGTGAATTTGTGTGCCTCTTGTGGCATCATTTTACAAAAAATAGTGAGTAGCTTTACGACTCATTTTTTATTCCCATGATTCTATTTTTCCGTACCGAATCCGGCCTCGTTTATGGGGTTGGCACGACTCTTTCATTTTCGGTTGAGGATTTGCAAAAACTGACCTGGCTTTTTGGCGGAGCGATTCCTTTGCAAGAGAAGTCGCTAACCGGAAAATACCTGGGGCCGCGCAAGGAGATGATTACGCCTTGGAGCACTAACGCGGTAGAAATCACGCAGACAATGGGCATCAACGGGATTGAGCGGATTGAAGAGTTCTTTGAAGTCAAGGTAGATGTTCACTTCGACCGCATGCTACAGCACTTATACGATGGCCTCGACCAAGATATTTTCACGATTCACCTATCGCCCGCCCCAATTCTCGAAATTGACGACATCAAAAAATACAGTGAAGAAGAGGGGTTGGCATTAAGTGAAGAAGAGATCACGTACTTGAACAAAGTCAGTTGGAAAT
>JBJTHA010000243.1:0-10118 GCA_046094265.1 Cytophagales bacterium | reverse complement strand
ATTCTTTTTATCCAAGGTAAGGCCTGCGGCATACTTATGCCCACCAAATTTATCGAGCAAATCGCTACACGCACTGATGGCTTCATACAAATCAAAATCGCGGATGCTGCGCGCAGACCCGGTTATCTTGTCGTTTGATTCTGTTAAGATGATTGTAGGGCGGTAATATTTTTCGATACAACGCGAAGCAACAATACCAATCACCCCTTTGTGCCAAGTCTCTTTGAATAGCACGGTGGCGTTTGCATTTTTACGAACCTCGCTGCCCTCAATCATGGCAATGGCCTCTTCGGTGATGCTCAAGTCAAACTCCCTGCGGGTATCGTTTTTCAAATTGACTTTTTCGGCCAGCTCATTGGCTTCTTCGTCTGTTTTGGCGAGCAACAATTCTACCGCTGCACGTGCATGTGCCACCCTGCCTGCAGCATTGATGCGCGGCCCCAAGGTGAACACCACACTCGAAATATCCATGTCGCTTCTCACGGCCGCAATCTCTTTCAGAGCTTTGAGGCCCGGCCTCGGATTTTGATTGAGTTGTTGTATGCCGTAATAAGCCAATACACGGTTTTCGTCATTGATCGGCACAATATCTGACGCAATGCTCACCGCCACCAAATCGAGGTAAGCGAATACCTCTTGCTCTTGCCGGTATGTTTTGGCGAAGGCCTGCAACAACTTGAAGCCTAAACCGCAGCCACTTAATTCTTTAAAGGGATAAGTGCAATCTTTGCGCTTGGGATCTAGAACTGCAACCGCATGCGGAATGGATGCACCCGGCAAATGGTGGTCGCATATGATAAAGTCGATGCCCTGCACGCTGGCTTGGTGCACGGCTTCCAACGCTTTTACGCCTAGGTCAAGCGCGATAATAAGTTTGATGTTGTTGTCCGCTGCATAGCGGAGGCCTACTTCAGAAACACCATAACCTTCTGCATGCCGATCAGGAATATAAAAATCACAATGCGGGTAAAAGCTGTGCAAGTAGCTGAACACCATCGCTACCGATGTGGTGCCGTCCACATCATAATCGCCATACACTAATATTTTCTCTTGTTGGTCGATGGCTTTTTTCATGCGTGCCACTGCGATGTCCATGTCTTTTAATAGAAACGGATTATGTAAGTGGCCAAGTTGGGGGCGAAAAAAATGTTGAGCCTCCTCAAAATTCGAAATGCCGCGCTGCAACAACACGGTACTGAGGTAGGAGTTAACGTTAATCGCTTTGCTCAGGCTTTGTATTGCCTCTGATAACGGTTGCCCTTTGTATATCCAACGATTGTCTGTCATTCCTTCTCGAACCTGATAGCGCCCTGTTTACCAGTCACACCATTTGTACCAGGCAATCCTCTTGTACCATTTTTTCCGTCTTGATTTGGCCCCAGACCAGCCAACCCTCCACTGCCACCGTTGGCTCCCAAACCAGCAAATCCGCCATATGTATTAATGATGAGCTGATGGCCTTGTATAATATGCAGATTTTGGCATTGTATGCAACGCATATCTAAATTGCCGCCATTGCCACCGTTGCCACCGTTACCACCGTTCCCGCCATTGCCACCGTTCCCGCCACCACAAACACGTGTGCCTCCGCCTCCATCTCCTCCTCTTCCGCCATTACCGCCCATGCCACCATTACCACCGTTTAAGGTGATGGTGAGCGAACCGGTTATTACCAATTGGTTGACGTATAAGCTCAAGTTCCGTCCACTGCTTCCACTACCACCAACGGCACCTCCGCTTGCATTGCCGCCTACCCTACAAGGTGCTCCTTGGCGAAACCCATCCGATCCGACTTTTCCTGCCTTTCCATCTACACCGTATCCAAGAATTTTTGCACCGCTGTTCGCAACTAAGATCTTTGCATTTATAATGCTCTCGCTTTTTTCTTTGTGCAGCATAATGCAGGAGGAGTCGCGCATGATTAGCGTGTCTACCACCAGTACGTTCGATCCTTCAAGGCTGTACGTTTGGCGTGTTTTGATCTCCAATTTATCGAGGCGTATCTGCCCAATGCCTTGCACTGTCACCAAGGCGAGTGAGAGAATAACACACCATTTGTTCATTAGACAAAAATACGGCATCGCGCCACAGCGCACAAAACAAAAATCCTGATTTGGCATCAGGATTTTTGAGAATGTTGGAGAGTGAACATTTATTTTGTTGGTGCTTTGTCTGCTATCACACCTTCTAAAACATCTTTAATCTCTACGCGTTGGCCGTCTTTAAAAGGCACTATCCATGCATCCTTCACGCCCATTTCTCGCATATATTTCTTAAACTTATCGGCTTCCCAATAATCGCGGAACACGCCAATGGTGTACTTCTGCTCGCCTTTGTCGGTAGCTTCGCCACCAAAGTTGGGGTTATTTTCAAAATACTTTTTTAAATCTTTGTATTTGAAAGCTCCCACCTGCACCTTAAACACAACGCCCTTTAAAAAATCCAATGGATTAATAGGTGGCGCCTCCTTAAGTTGTGCCAACTTTGCCTTGGTGGCGGTAAGTTCGCTGCGCAATTTACTTAGCTGTTCCTCCAGTTCATCAATTTTTGTATTCTTGTCGCTGATTTGCTCGTTGAGTGTATTCACTAGCCCCTTGAGTGCGGTATTATCTGTTTCCGCCATCTGCTTGGCCTCGGCCAGCGCCTTTAAGTTGTCAGGGTTCTTCGCGTATTCTTTTGCTTTCTTCTTCCACTCCTTCTTTTCCTTTTTCGAAAGTTGGGCGCAGACTTGGGTGTCGCAAAAAATTAACGCCAAGCAGACAATCAAGACTGTTGTTTTCATGTTGTATTTAGGATTAATTAACACCTAAAATTAATAAAAAAGTTTGAACGCATGCAACTGTTAGGATGATTCAATTCAATCATGCTTCAATTATGGTACCTCACATTTTGTCCTTCTCGCTTTCACTTTTATTCAGCACTTTCGCACCGCGATTTTCACAACCACTAGAAACTATATGCCTTGGCGAAGTGTGCGATGCAAAAGCAAGGCAAGAAACACAAAAAACCTCAAGAGTTCAGTGGTTGATACTGGTTGTATTCATCAGTTTTATTTTTATTCTATCCGCGTTATTCCATCCAGAATTCCAAAAAAAACCATTTGATCTTTTTGGTACCAACACTGCGCAAGCAAAGTAACCTTTGGTGGCATGGGCAGAGTGAACTTAGTTTTTTACGCGATTTAAAACCGGTATATTGAACATTACTAACGCTACGCCTATAGTGGCATAACCCAATATTTGGGTTGTTGTGGCTGTTTCGTCAACCACTAAAAATGCCAGTGTAAAATTGATTAAGGGATTGATGTACATCAAAATACCAATGGTAGCCGCATTGATTTTATTAAGTGCATATAAATTGAGAAACAATGGCAACACTGTAAAAAACAAAGCGATGCAAGCGACAATTGCATAAAAGCGAAAGTCGATGGTTACGGTGCCTACCAATTGTACAAAAAAGAAATTCATGATGAGGAATGCAAAAAGTACCTGCACGCCCAGCACCATCAGCCGATTAAACCCTTGGTTTTTTCGTTGTGTAATGAGGTATAAGGCATACGAAAACGCGATGAGTAAACTGTAGCCCAGCTCTGTCACGTTGTTGATGCCCATCAGCACACAACTAACCGCGCACAGCAAAATAGCCAGCCATTGTATGGGCAACATCTTTTCGCGCAACAAAACATATCCGAGGCCAGCCGTAATTACGGGACAAATTAAGTAAGAGAAAGAAGCCGTTTTAATGTTAATGGCATTCACTACATAAATAAACACCAACCAATTGATGGTGAGCAGCGCGCCTCCTACCAAGGTAAGCATCACTACTGTTTTTCGTGCTGGGGCACTCAGCGATCGTAGGATGGCCATGTTTTCGCGCGATTTTTTCCGCATGAAGCCGAACACCATTACGGCTAGAATAATAAGTGAAAACAGAATGCGGAAATATAGAATTTCGCCAGCCGGGTGTGTGCTGACCGTGCGCAACACGAGTGGGAAGAAACCCCATACAACAAAGGCGGTGATGGCTGAAGCGTAGTGTTTGTTCATAAAAAAATCAAGCCGCTAGATAGCAAAAAAGAAATTGTTATGTTTAAAAACTACGGTACTATCCAATTGAATCAACGTTGTGGATGTGGCCTGAGTGTGCGGCCTCGCTAGCGGAATGGTCAAAAAAAGGACGGCTAAATGGTAGATTTTCAAATGAGAAAAATCCTTTTTATGTAAGAAGCTCTGATGAACTTGAAAATACGTTGAATCATGTTGTTGCTCCTTTACATAACCACAACACAAATAAGCAAAATGACGATGTTGTCAAGAAAATGGAAGTTATAATAAATGCTGGTGATTACGATGTAGCAAAAAAGGAACTGAAGAAAATAGGGCTTGATTCTGAAAAGCGTAACTACAACGTTTTGAAACCAGATGCACAAAGCCCAACTGTTAGTAAACCAAGAAGGTATTTCCTATCCGTCAACATTGCTCTAATGTCATTGATTTTCCATTCAAAATATAATCTTCTCTTTAGATTTCGAAAGATATGAGCGCGACCCGAGATTGAGTGGTGGCACGACTGTTTCCACAAACAGTCATGCCTCTTTCGAGCGAGGGGCACGCCCTCAATAAATTTTAATTCCTGACGGTACCGTCAGGATAAATCAAAAAACGTAATTCGTAAATCCTCTCACACCATTTTTTCCGGCCTTACCCATTCATCAAATTGTGCGGAGGTGATCAAGCCTAACTCCACTGCTGCTTCGCGCAGGGTTTTGTTTTCTTTGTGGGCCTTTTTGGCAATCTTGGCGGCATTTTCGTAGCCGATGTGTGTGTTGAGTGAAGTGACGAGCATGAGGGAGTTTTCCATGTGCTGCTTGATGATACTTAGGTTGGGTTCAATGCCGACCGCACACTTGTCATTAAAACTCACGCACGCATCGCCCAGCAGGCGCGCGCTCTGCAGTACATTAGCAGCAATCACCGGTTTAAATACGTTCAATTCGAAATGGCCCATGCTGCCGCCCACGCTCACGGCCACATCGTTGCCGATGACTTGCGCGCACACCATCGTCATGGCTTCGGGCTGGGTGGGGTTTACTTTGCCGGGCATGATGCTGGAGCCAGGCTCGTTGTCGGGGATGATGATTTCGCCAATACCACTTCGTGGACCCGAGCTGAGCATACGTATGTCGTTAGCGATTTTCATCAGTGCCACGGCCGCACGCTTCAGCGCTCCGCTGAGTTCTACCATGGCATCGTGTGCCGCCAATGCTTCAAATTTATTGGGCGCGGTAACAAACGGATAGCCAGTGAGCGTGGCGATGTGTTTGGCCACCAGCACATCGTAACCTTTTGGTGTGTTGAGGCCCGTGCCCACGGCCGTTCCACCCAGCGCTAGTTCGCGCACGGCTTCCAGCGCATTTTTGATGGCGCGCATGCTATTGTCAAGCTGCTGCACGTAGCCACTGAACTCTTGGCCGAGCGTGAGTGGCGTGGCGTCCATAAAATGTGTGCGGCCTGTTTTTACAATCGCTTTGTATTCGGTAGCTTTTTTGTGCAATGTGTCGCGCAATTTTTGCATGCCAGGTAATGTGATTTCCACCACTTGCTTGTAGCTGGCAATGTGCATGGCGGTGGGATAAGTGTCGTTGCTACTCTGCGATTTGTTGACGTCATCGTTGGGGTGCAGCACTTTTTTCTCGTCCGTCAGTTTGCCACCGCTGAGCACATGGGCGCGGTAGGCAATCACTTCGTTGGCGTTCATATTACTTTGTGTGCCTGAACCGGTTTGCCAGATCACCAACGGAAACTGGTCATCCAATTTGCCTGCGATGATTTCATCGCACACCTGCGCAATCAGGTCGTTCTTCTCGGCCGACAGCACACCCAGTTCCTGGTTGGTCATCGCTGCTGCTTTTTTCAGGTAGCCGAAGGCGTAGATAATCTCCTTCGGCATGCTGGCCTCGGGCCCGATCTTAAAATTGTTGCGCGAGCGCTCCGTTTGTGCGCCCCAGTATTTGTCGGCTGGCACTTGCACTTCGCCCATGGTGTCTTTTTCGATGCGGAAGCTCATATAAAATTTAAGATTTCAGATTAATGATTTAAGAATTGAATGTGGCTACAAAAATAAGGTTTAGATACATGCGAAGAATGGAAAATTTTCTGGTGGCCCTTACGAGCCTTGCGCTTGTGTTGAATTCTAAAACTTTAAGAAACCGCAATCACCAAGAATACCGCCAATGAAGACAAAAGGGAAAGGCGTTTAAGTAACATATGAAAAACAACCAAAAACTTGAAATCTCCCCGGATAAAAAAGAAGAACCTTTAAGCCTGTTTCAGAAGATAAGTTGCGCTAAATACGCAAACTATCTAACAGCCACCCAGTAATGCTCAATCGCTCGCGTGTAGCCGGCAACACCTCATGTTCCAACAAATCGCTTCGAAAACAAACAAGCCTTCCTGCCAACGGAAATACATCTAGACTTTCTTCGTTAAGGTGAATGCGGAGTTGACCACCCTCTGCTTCTTGCCAGTTTTGATTGAGGTAACAAATAACGGAGAGTTTCCTTTTATCGTCTTTTTTAAATTGATCGAGATGCCGCTTGTAAAAGCTGCCGATAGGGTAAATGGTTTGGTGTACTTCGTAATCTCTTAAACTCAGGTACAATGAGTGGTTAACGAATTGTATAAAGTCATTTAATTTTTGGAGGTACACTTGCAAAGCAGGCGCTGCGCTTATTGGCTCAATCCATTCGATATAGTCACCCCGAATGCCTTCATTAATCTGCCTATCTTGTTGTTTGCCGATGCCTGCTTTTTTGAAATGTAACAATCCGTTTTTGAAACCGTCTGTACCCAAAATGGCGGTTACCTGCTCATTCGTAAGAAAAGAATCAATGATGGCGTAACCTGCGTTGGCAAGGCCATCGGCTAATTGGTTGAGTTGTTGTTCAAAAACGGCATCCATGCAATGCAAATTTAATGGAAGGGTTTTTGCTATTTGCGGCTGGGAAAGAAAACTTATTTTTGCACTTATGCGAGTATCTATAGTTACATTGTTTTTGTTGCTTCTGGCAGGGTGTTTGCCAAAAGAGCAGATCGTATTCAAGACTGTAAAAAATATTGAGTTGACCACTACCAATGGCAAAGCAATGCTAAGGGGTGATGCCGTGTTTTACAACCCTAACAAGACCCAAACCAAGCTGAAAGAGATTGACGTAGATGTGCTGGTGGATGGAAAAAAAGCTGCAAGCCTAGATCAGCAGATGGATTTAGTTGTTAAGGGTAAGTCGGACTTTACGGTGCCGATTGAGGCACAATTAGAGCTGGGTGAAATTAACTTATTGGATGCGGTGGTTGGTTTCTTGGGTGGAAAATCTTATCAGGTGACTTTTACGGGTAATTTGCGTGTGGCAGTACACGGTGTGACTGTAAAGGTGCCTGTAAAATATAATGAGACGGTAAAACTTCGGTAGTGATACTAACAAAATAGGTAATCATCATCTTTAAACTCTAACAGCACCATCGAAAATTCAATGATGGGTTTAGTCACTATTTTTTTGGCTGCGACAGTCATGTATCATTTTTTCACTGTACTATCGGCCTGCACGGTAGGCCAATTGGCCTCGGCTTTTTGTAGGTTTTGATCTCGGTTTTGATTCCATTTATTGCGCACCTCTATGTTGTAATTCAGATAAAGCTTGCCATCTAAAATGGTCCAAGCATTCGGTTGTGTCTCAGCTTTGTACCCACGCGACATACCGTAGGCACAATAGCCGCCAAATTGCGGAATATATTTTTCGGGGTTTTGCTTAAACAGAGTTAGGTTGGTTTCTGATGCGAAATGCCACCTAGCGTCAGCGTGTTCAAATACAAATTCTTTTTTTCCCTTTATCTCGCGGCCATCAACAAAGTAAGCCACTGGGTCATATCCCCTAATGGCACCTTGGTTGGTTGTGAAAATCAACAATCGCTGTCCGCTCACCAAACTTGGAAAGAACAGGAAAACCGTTAAGAGTAAATTCTTCATTTTTTCCCCCAAAGATGGTACTCGGGCTTCCATTTTATTCGTCTATTGCACGACAAAGTTGGCAATGTTTTTTGGGAATTGGTTGCCCAAGTTATATTGGGTGCACTACAATTTTGCAAGTTTAGCCCTTCAACCCCTAAGTAAATTCATTCACTATCCCTTCAAACGGAAAGGTGGGAAAAAAGGTGTTGACGGAGCACTGTGTTGGAAGTTGTAGCTGCATTTCAGTACCTTGTAGCCATTGTGCCTTTGGTTCGAGTAAGTCGTGGTAAAATCTGGGTATTGGTGAAATTCTTTTTGATAGCGTCTTTTCACTTGGTGGGTATGTCGCTGAGGGCGCAAGACTCGGTTACACTCAAACGCAATCAAAAAGACCTGATTGATGTGGCGGGGAGTGTACTAAAAACCAAGTGGTTGTTAGAACGAGATACCATTTCGAAAAAGTCGGGTCGCCTCTATTTTTCCGGAGCACCGTCTATCGGGTATTCACTTACCAGCGGATGGTCCAGCATTTTTGTTGGCGATGCAGCGTTTTTTTCCAGTGAATACCAGGAACAAAAAATCTCCATCGTATATATTGATCTACTATACACGCAAAAAGATCAATTTGTAGCCCGGTTGCAAAGCAACATCTGGACGCGCAACAACAAACTGAATTTAGTTTCGGACTGGCGATATTATTGGTACCCACAAAAAACCTATGGGCTTGGCGGCCAAAGTACACTCGAAAATTTTGTTGATCAAACCTTTAGTTACATCCGTTTTCACCAAACAGTATTGGCACCCGTTATTCCGAACTGGTATTTTGGCTTGGGCCTTGCGTACGACTACCATTATGATATCGTACAAAAAGTAGGAAGCACCGAAGTGCTCGATCAAATTGATCAGTACGGTTTGGGCGAAAACACCACATCGGCCGGCTTACTGGTAAATGTTTTGTATGACAACCGCATCAACTCCATTAACCCATGGGGCGGAACCTATTTCAATTTTATCTACCGGCCAAACTTTACTTTTTTTGGAAGCGATGCAAGCTGGCAAATGCTATCGCTGGAAGTGCGCAGGTACATTCCCTTTCCGCGACATTCAGAAAATATTTTGGCCTTGTGGAACTACAACTGGCTTACGTTTGCAGGCAAGGTGCCTTACCTCGATTTACCAGCCACTGGCTGGGATCCCTTCAGCAACACAGGCAGAGGTTATATACAAGGCAGGTTTCGCAGTAAGAATTTAGTGTATGGTGAGGCCGAATATCGGTTCAAAATTTTGCGTAATGGCTTGGTTGGCGGTGTGGCGTTTGCTAATGCACAAACAGTAACCAATTGGCCGGGCAACAACTTCAATGGGGTGGCGTTTGGAGTGGGCACGGGGTTACGACTAAAATTCAACAAGTACTCGCGCACCAATGTGTGCATCGATTATGCTTGGGGGCAAGGTGGCTCGCAGGGTGTATTTGTGAATTTGGGCGAGGTATTCTGATTTGAAGGTTTGAAAATGAACTCATTTCAAATTATTCAACCAATGTCGGTTGATTTCTGGATCATAGTGGGCTATCGTATTTTCAAATTGACAAATTTTCAAATTAACCCTCGCAAATACATCTGGATCGTATTCTCTAACCCAAAATAAAGCGCGTCACAAACCAGCGCGTGGCCGATAGATACTTCGTCTAAATGTGGCAAAGATTGTTTGAGAAATTTCAAATTGTGCAAATCTAGATCATGCCCCGCATTAACACCTAGCTCAAGCTGTTGTGCTACGGTAGCTGCTTGCACATAATCACGCACGGCCTGTTCTCGATTTTGGTGATAATGCGATGCATAGGGTTCGGTGTATAACTCAATCCGATCGGCTCCCGTCTTCTTTGCACCCTCTACCATTTTCGTGTTCGGGTCAACAAAAATAGAAGTACGAACTCCGAGTTTTTTTATCTCACTCACAATGTCGGTCAGTAAGCCTAGGTGCGTTACGGTGTCCCACCCTGCGTTAGAGGTAATAGCGGTGGGCTTATCGGGAACCAATGTGGCCTGTGTGGGCCGCGTTTCAGCTATCAACTTCAGATAACGTTCATCTGGGTAACCCTCTATATTGTATTC
>JBJTHA010000242.1:0-12302 GCA_046094265.1 Cytophagales bacterium | reverse complement strand
CATCAATGCACTTACCGAAAAGTACAAGGACCAAATCGGTACTTTCAAAGACAAAGTCAAAATCCTGAATACATCGGGAAATGTTTCTTACGGATCAATGATTTCTACTTTGGAAGAGTATATTACTTGGGCGTTTGCTCTACAATATTTCTATGAGCACACGCCTACTGAATACCAAAAACTGGAAACTAATATTGTCTATGTGATGGAAAAGCACCGAGGGTTCAGCAAGTTTGGCGAGTTCATGAAACACTACAAAATTTGTAGTGGCAATCGACAAAAATATCCAACACTAAACGATTTCTATCCCGAAATCATTTCGTGGCTTCAAAAATTATGACCGAATTCATTACTGTTAACCCATAAAAGCTGAAAATAATATTCCTGTGGATTCGTTGCGCTCGGAGTAAAGCTTGAAAGTTTGAATTGCTATGGAAAAAGAAACCAAAACAGAAACAAAAGTCGATCCCAAACGCGATGTTGGCCTATGGATAGGAGTTATGGCCATTATCATTAATATCATCACCGTTTCAGTTTATATGTATCAAGCCCGCATCATGCAAGAGCAACAGCATGCATCGGCTTGGCCATACTTGGAATGGTTGCCTAGTTTTAATGAAGAAACCTACTTTATAGAAATATCAAACAATGGGATCGGTCCGGCCATCATCAACAATGTAGATATCAATTGGAATGGCAAACACTTCACGGATATTGACTCTGTATTTCAGCACGCTTTTGGTACGAGCTACTTTCCTCATATCACGTCCACCGTGTTGAATCGTGTTTTGCCAGCCGGTAAGTCAATTAGGTTAGTACAAGTGAACGATGCTAAGTGGGCCAATAAAGTATTTGCTGAGTTCAGGAAGAGTACATTCAGCATGAATTTATGTTACGCTTCAATCTATGGCGATACATGGTTGTGTAGGGGAGTAGAAGTGTCACCTGGTGAATGTCCTTAACTATTTAACTTAATAACTAATCAAATTCCATATGAAATATCTTATTCCTATTGGTTTGTTTATAATGGCTTTGCAATTTGATTGTTTAGCTCAGGCTGATACTGTTTATGGGTTTGCTAGTAAAAAACTTGATGCTCGTATTAAAGAAGGAACGTCTCAATATTTAATATTCTTTCAAAATAAAAAGAAAGCAAAACGAGCAGGGGCTTTCTTGTCAACACAGACGGTCAAGTTTAAAACAATCAATGGTATAGAGGCAATTGCAATTGAGCAGAAGGCCTACAGTTCAGACACCAGTGCATATTTCTATGAGTACTCACTGGTTAGACGCGATAACTTTAATCCTATTCACTTTAGAATGTGGTCTCAACGATCGGGTGTGCTGGCGTATGATTTTTATCCAGACAAAGTTGTGGCATCAGATACTGTAGCCAGTAATGCAAAGAAGGGTTTGATAGCTACAACCAAAAAGCTAATGCTGAACTGGAATATTGACTTACTCACATTTCCTCTGCTCAAACTAAAGAACGGGAAAAGCTACTTCATGAACTTCTATCAACCAGGCAGCCCTAAAGACGCTCAACTATACGAGTATAAAGTTACCGGCTCCGAAACGATTAAAGGAAGTGATGGCGAGCAGATAGACTGTTGGAAACTAAGCATTGTTTATTCCGAGATAAACAAGGCTACTTTCTATATCAGCAAAAAGACGAATGAGGTACTTAAGTTGGAAGAGGACTTTGGCTCTGGTGTTCGGTATAAAGTGAGGTTGCCTGGTGATCTATTAATCCGATAATACCCAACCCCATGCTAAAACACAATCTACTCATTCTCTTTCGCGGCTTTAAACGTGAGAAAAGTACTTTTCTAATTAACCTGATCGGCTTTACAGCCGGATTAGTTTGCACGCTGCTCATCTATTTATGGATTAAGGATGAACTCAATGTAGATAAGTTCAACGACAAGGATAGCCGGTTGTTTCATGTAATGGAAAATCAAACCTACAGCGATAAGATTTTAACCACCACATCTACACCTGGTCTATTGGCAGAAACACTGAAGGGCGAATTTCCAGAGGTGGAGCTGTCTGCCACTTACACTTGGCTGAATGATAATACTCTACAGACAAATGAAAAAACGCTAGTAGCTATTGGCCTTGATGTTGGTCCAGATTTTTTTAAAATGTTTAGTTTTCCCTTACTCCACGGTGATAAACAAACCCTGCTTACCGACAAACATGCTATGGTCATTTCGGAGGAGTTGGCGCTAAAGCTTTTCGCCAGCACCGAAGAGGCGATAGGTAAACAGATCACCGTTCAACAAAAGGAGACCTTTATCGTCTCTGGAGTTTTTCAAAAGGTAAAGTCCTCCTGGATTCAGTTTGATTATGCCACTTCATTTGAGTTACTGAGAGACTCGCAGGAATGGCTGAGAAGTTGGGATAGTAATGGTCCTGCCACAACTGTGTTGCTGAAGGAAGGTGCCAGCCCAATGGAGTTCGAAAAGAAGATAAAGTTCTTCATCAAAAAATTCCATTCTGAGTCGCAGGTTGAATTATTTCTGCAACGCTATTCAGACAGGTATCTTTATGGAAAGTTCAACAACGGCAAACAAGATGGTGGGCGTATTGAATATGTAAATCTCTTTTCTATAGTAGCGGTTGTCATCATGATTATTGCGTGCGTCAATTTCATGAACCTTTCCACTGCGCAGGCCTCACGCAAAGCAAAGGAAGTGGGCGTAAAAAAAGCAGTGGGTGCCGAACGGCCATCGTTGATTATTCAATACTTCACCGAAGCGATTTTGGTAGCGTTGTTTTCGCTGCTCATTGCATTACTGGCGGTAGGAGTTATGCTTCCTGCCTTTAATCTGATTACCGGAAAAGAACTTGCCATGTCACAAATTGGTTGGCTGACACTATTGCAGTTTGTTGGCATCGCGCTCGTGGCTGGGTTGCTGGCGGGTGTTTATCCTGCCCTTTATCTGTCCGCTTTTCAGCCAAGCGAAGTGCTAAAGGGATCGCACAAGGGATCGTCTGGTGAGGTGCTTGCAAGGAAGGGATTGGTGGTTTTTCAATTTTTTACCACAGTGATACTAATCTCATCGGTGCTAGTCATTTATGCGCAGATACGATTCGCGCAATCAAAACCCCTGGGTTACAACAAAGAGAATCTTATTAAGTTTCCGATTGAGGGAACCGTGGCGAAACAACTCAATGCGTTTTTAACTGAGCTAAAAAATATACCCGGGGTAGTGGGCGCGGCCAGTTTGGGTCATAATCTGGTGGGTAGAAACAACAACACACGAAGCGTTGAATGGAAAGGTAAATTCCCCGAGGAGAGCCTTTTGTTTGAGAGCTTCCGCGGAGGTTACGGAACTCTGGAGGTACTGGGCATGGAGATGGCAAGTGGCAGATCATTCTCGGATAAATTTCATCCCGATACTACAAGCGTCATTTTTAACGAAACGGGTATTGCGGCCATGAACCTGGAAGACCCCATCGGGCAAAGGGTTAAGGTCTACGACAAAGAACTTGAGATCGTGGGTGTTGTGAAGGATTTTAATTTTCAATCGCTGCACAACAAGATAGAGCCCATGTTTATGACGTACAATGTAGCTAACACATGGAATATCGTTGCGCGATTAGAGAGTACCAACGTAACCGAAACCATCAAAAAAGTGGAAGAGATGTACAAGAGTTTTAACCCGGGATTTCCCTTCGATTATTCATTTCAAGACGAAGATTACTCAAGCATGTATCGATCCGAGCAGCGTGTAGCCCAACTCGCGATTTACTTTTCGGTATTTGCCGTTCTGATCTCGTGCCTTGGTTTGTACGGTTTGGCTTCTTTCACGGCCGAGCGCAGGTATAAAGAAATGGGCATCCGTAAAGCGCTGGGCGCAACACCAACCTCTTTGTTGGTGTTGCTTTCCTACGATTTCACCAAACTGGTTATGGTTGGCGTTGGCTTGGGCTTGCCGGTAGCGTATTGGCTATTGAGCAATTGGATAGAAGGTTTTGCCTACCACATTGATTTGTCGGTTTGGTTTTTTGTCATAGCTGGCGCGCTGGCACTGGCGATCGGATGGGGCACGGTGCTGTCGAAAGTCATCTATGCTTCAAAGGCCAATCCGGTGGATAGTTTGAGGCTGCAGAATTAGTGATGAAAAGTTAAATTGGCAATAAAATAACCACCTCTAAAATTTAAAACCTATGAAAAACAAATTAACCTGGTTCGAAATCAACGTAAGCGATCTTGAGCGCGCAAAACTATTTTATCAGTCAGTTTTTGGAGCGGAGTTTACTTTTGTTGACATGCCCGATGCCCCGATGTACATGTTTAACGCTGACATGGCAAATGGAGAAGTTGGCGGGGCGTTGGTAAAAGCAAGTGACAACTCACCAAACGACAAAGGCACGGTCATTTATTTTGGCTCGCAAGATGTGACTGTAGAAGCTGCCAAAATTGAACCAGCGGGTGGCAAACTTCTATTTCCAAAAACCAGCATTGGCGACTTCGGTTTTATCGCTCATTTTATTGACACGGAGGGCAATAGAATTGGATTGCATTCAGAGAAGTAAGAAGAAATATTTATCCTGAGACTTGGCATTAGAACCGTGCCATAAACGCTGTTGATGGAGTGATTTAGAATTTACCAAGCTAATTATGCGCAGCTTATTAATGATACTACTCTTGCTGAACTGCTTATGGGTGAGTGGTCAAGATGATTTACTGAAACAATCGATTCAAAAGTGCAAGAGTACATTCTCACGCACTGGCAACTCGTTTACCGGCAGGGGCTGGGAAATGATCGACTCGGCAGTGCGGGTAAGTAATCAAGTGTTGATCGGAGAAGATCACTTTCTGAATGAAGTACCTTTTTTTATTTCTGCTATAGCGCGAAACAACGGATTTCAGAATTTTATAATTGAAGTTGATCCATACAGTGTTGAAATCCTTGAAAAGAAAATCGCTTCGCTGACGGAAGCTGATTTGGGACTCTTCATTAAACAATGGCAAACTACTTTTTCCTTCTACGGACTTAAGCCGGAAATGGAGTTGCTTAGGCAAATGGTTAAATCTGGTGCTAAAGTGGGAGGCACTGAACAAATCAGTTTAATGTCAGATAGGCTGATTTGTCATTCACTAAAGATGCTATCAAAAAACAAGGAGGCCATCCGGCTGTATGAGCAAATTGCTCGTGAGTCAGCCCGGCACCTCGAACAATTTGTCAAAGACCGGTCAAAGCCGTTTTATATGTTAACCCCTGCCTTTGATTCGACCTTAACCCGTCTTTTACAATTACCGTTAAGTACGCAAGAGAAGCAACAACTGCAAGATCTAAAACTCAGTAAGCGTATCTATGCTGAGGGAAACCATTGGATCAGGCTGCAGTTGATGAAGAGTAACTTCTACAACTATTATTATCCCAAAGTAACAGAGCAAAAAACTCTTTACAAGTTTGGATCCAATCACATGACAAAAGGCGAGGGAATTCTTGGCGGATACGATATTGGTAATGTTGTGTATAACATAGCAGACAGTCGCTATGAAAAATCTTTGCACATCATGATTGTTGGTAAAGAGGGCTGGCAGGGTTCACCATTCAAGAATACCCCTCCCACTAAACTTTACGAGGGTAGTGACGGACTTAAGGCGTATGGTGAGTTGGAAGGATTGAAGGTGTTTTTCGAGGAAACAGGTAAAGAATGGACTTGCTTTGATCTGACTACCATGCACCGACCAATAAGACGAGGCGAACTAAAAGTGGAAGATATTTTCCTTCGCAGGATTTTGCAAGGCTTCGATTATCTAGTCGTCATACCGGAAGTGACAGCGGCTACAATGAATTAGCTAACGATGAACAAAATACTAATTCATTCTTGGCATCACTCATGGTTGGTTTTGGTGTAAAGGCACAGGTGTTTTCGCTTGATGTGTCGCCTATGATTGGAAGGCATTTTAATAGCGATATTCAGGCCGATCGAACAGGAAGAATTGGTTTATCTATAGCCGGGCGTGTGAAAGTATCGTCTCGTTTAAACATGGGAGTCGAAATACTATGGACATCACGAATTAGAAGTCCTGTTTGATATTATAACACGTATGATCCACTAACAGGTGTAAGAATTGTGGAGTCTACCTTCGCTGTTTCATCCGCTAAATCTATTAAAGTAAACTACTCTCTGGGAGGCAAAAGCTTCTCCAAATTTTTTGTCGCAATGGCAATAGGGATCAATGCTTATATTTTTAAGGAAGGCACCACTGATGGAAAACGAATGTTGTCCAAAAAGAACAATTTTTCATTTTCTCCAGAACTTGGATTGAGACTTACTCCTACCGCATCCGTATCCTTGCGTTACTTGTATGCAGGTGACTCACCAAGATACAACGGATTATATTTTAATCATCAAGCTATGTCACTGAGGTCAATCAGTATAAATCCGATACTCATTGCATGGACGTATCATATTTTATTTCCAAAGCAGAAATAAATCAATGAAGAGCTAGCTGTAGTCACTCAGTGATTTATCTTAACATCATGATAGTAAGCAGGTCTCAACACCTAGTGTTATGAATGAAATCAATGCAAAACTTGTGGTTTGTGTTGGCCTTTACAAGCATTGGTTTAGAAACCCGTTTGGGCGATTTGTTGCGTGCCAGTAACCGCAAACCGCTGTTTGCTTTTTTGCTAGCTCAATTGTTTAATGTGATCCTTACTCTGTTAGTTGCGTCTTGCCTGTTTGGATAGTGCCTGACAGTTCGTAGAACCTGCAGGGTAGGGTAGTAGTCGAATATTGCAAACAATCCGGTAGTCCATGTTTCTTTTTTTGGTAAATAATGTGTAGAATCACGATTAACTAACGACTGAATTCATCATGCACAAAAAATACCTGATACTAATCATATTGTCTCTTTTGTCGGTGATTACTTTTTTAGACCGCAATGCACTCTCTATAGCAGGTGTGCGCATTACGCAAGAACTTGGGTTAACCGAAAGTCAATTTGGGTGGATACTCACCGCTTTCACTCTTTCTTACGGGTTGTTGGAAATACCAATGGGTTTGTGGGGAGATCGCTTTGGCGAGAAGAAAGTCATTATCCGCATTGTGATGTGGTGGTCGTTGTTCACGGCTTTCACAGGTTTGGCCACAGGCTTCGCATCTCTGTTTGTTGTGCGCTTTTTGTTTGGCGCAGGTGAGGCAGGAGCTTATCCGAACACGGCCATTTCCATCCGAAAATGGTTTCCCAATATTGAACGCGGTCGGGCACAGTCGTTCATCTGGATGGCAAGCCGCATTGGCGGAGCCATTACGCCATTTATTGTTGTGCCTCTGCAAGTTCAATTTGGATGGCGCACCACGTTTTATTTTTTAGGAGTGATTGGATTGGTGTGGGTTGTGCTATGGTGGTTGCTGTATCCCGCGAAAGCGGAAAGTAAATTGGAAGCGGCACCGGCTGACACCACGATACGATGGCATACACATTTGCGCGATCGGAATTTTTGGTTGCTATTGCTGATGTACTACTGCTATGCCTCGGGTGTATTCTTTTTTATTTCGTGGCTGCCAAAATATTTGCAGAGCGGTAGGGGAGTATCAGAAAAGGAGTTGGCTTATTCTGCCGCGCTCCCGTTTTTGCTGGCAGCATTTGGCTGTTGGTTAGGCGGTTTTGTAAGCGATGTATTGGTGAAAAAATGGGGCATTAACTGGGGTAGAAAAATTGTGCCCATAATAGGCTTGAGTTTATCCGGTTTGGTGATGATAGCGGCCACTAGAGTGGAGGTTGATACGGCAGTTGTTTTATTGGCACTGGGTTTGGCCTTGATGGATGTTACTGCGCCAGTGGCATGGGCCATAGCCACCGATTTAGGAGGTAGAACGAGTGGTGCAATTACTGGTGCCATGAATTCCGCAGGTTTATTGGGTGGCACGGTTGCCTCATTAGGCATAGGCTATCTCATTTCTCTTTCGGGCAACTACAATTTGCCTGTTGTTTTAATTGGCGTGCAGTTGGTAGTAGGTGCTTTAGTGGCATTGCTGCTGCAAGTGAAACAAGCAGAGTAATTTTTTCAATGGTTGAAATGAAAGTGTTAGGAAGGTAAAAACCTTTTGAGCAGGTAATACCCCCAGCAACCTGCACAAAAGCCAAAAAAAGATTCCAAAAAAGAAAAAAAGGCAAGCACACAACCTAGCGCAAAGGAAGCCGTTGTAAAATCTAAAATCCAAGCAGCTGTTGTCAGCAACGTGAGCACAAAACCGATGCGCGCGGCAAAGCGTTTGGGTGCTTGATCCACAGGTTTTTCACCAACCTTGATTAACTTCACTAGAGTTTCAGCGATAAGACTTAACAGGCTAAACTTACCCCAGCCTGCCGACCTGGCAAAAAAGTCAATGACCAATAAAGCCATGCCCGGCCAAAAATCAATTGACAAAAAAAGAATGCTAAGCACAAAAACCTGAAGTGCCACCAGCCTGATTTTATTTTCGTTTACTGTGACAAAATCCACAGGGCACTCAGGAGAGGAAGTTGGAATTTTTGAATTCATTGTTTGTGATTTTCTGTAGCCTGAAATTGAAATGCTGGGTTCATGTATTTAGCGTCATTAATTCTTATAAGTTGCCCTTGTTGCAGCGCAAATTTCAATACTTGATGTTTAATCGAGCAAAGTAAAATGCCCCGGTGGTGCCCATTTGAACGGGGGCGTCTTTGAATACACCAAAGTAACTGTTGCCATAGACTTGCTTATCCGGAAACACATCCAGTAAATTGTTTGCTCCGATAGTCAGTGAGAAGTTCTTCGTGATGTCATAACCGACAGATACATCCAACACAAACTTACCCTCATGCTTCTGGACAATTCCAAAGGGAAAACCATTTCGGGTTACTTCACCAAAGTATGTCTCGCGTGCAAGAGCCGAGAATTTCCCTATGCTGTATTGCACGGTGAAGCTGCCTTTTGCACGCGGGTTGCCGGTTTCAATCAACGCTTTCTCTGCAGGGCTGAAATAAACACTGTCCTGCCCTTTTAAAGCAGGCGGAATATTCAACTTACTGTCAACCGTTGTTTTATTGAAGTTGGCGGCAAGCGTGAAATCAAAATGACCGCTTCCTGATTCTAATTTATAAGTAGAGACTACATCTAACCCGGTTGTTTTTGTATCAATGGCATTGGTAAAGAAACGTGCAGTGTTAGCACCATAGGGAGTGAGTAAATTTTGAATAGAAGGAACCACCCCACCAAATGGATCTTGGCCAAACGCACCTGTAAGTACAATCCGATTGCTTACATCAATTTGATAACCGTCTACCGACAGTTTCCAATTGTTGGAGGGACTAATCGTAAATCCAAAACTGTAATTAACCGATGTCTCTTGTTTTAACTTAGGAATGCCGAGTGCCTTGGCAAGATCGCTTTCATTTCTAAAAAACCCGGATTGCCCGAGTTTACCGCTCGGTAAGATATCAGTGCTTACATAACTGAAATACTGCTGGTGCAATGATGGTGCGCGAAATCCGGTACTAATGGCTCCACGAAGCGCAATGGCTTCCGTCAGTGCGAGGCGTGTCGCAAATTTCCCATTGATCGTACTTCCAAAGTCTGAATAATTTTCCTGACGTGCAGCAACTTCCACAGACCACGCCTTAGTGACATTCAGGTCGGCATCTACGTAAAAGGAAAGATTTGTTCGACTTTTATTTATTTCATTGTACGGGTTGAAGCCGGGGAAGGATTGAGAGCCACCGGCCAATCCCGAAGGGTTCGTAACATTTCCATTGTTATCTGTAATCAACGAATAATTCTTCCACGATGCTTCTTCACCCGCGCTGATCTGATAACTGTCAATCCTAAATTCACTACCGAATGCAAGGTTCAAACCGGAAGCTATCGCTGAAAAGTATTTCGACAAATCGGCATTGATGGTGTTTTGAGTAAACGCATGGCCACCGGCTTTAAACTTCGTGGGGCTTGCTGCCTGAAGAGATGCATTGACCGTATTTGTTACACCATAGTCGAAACTGTTATTGCCGTAAGTGTTACTGAAATCAAATTTCCAGTCATTGCTGAATTTGTAGCGGGCGCCCACTGAAATTGAGCGATCCCATATCGATGAGGTGGTGTTGGGTTGAAAGCCATTCGGAAAAATGGTTGGCACTACATTCGGATAGTCACTCGGCAATCTGCGGAAGCCATTGCCTTCACCATCGCGATAGGAGACCCCAACCACGCCATAAAATTCTCCGCGTTTGTCCACTCCAAACGGTAAAGCAAAGTTGGCAAAGAATGAAGCATTTTGAATTTTGGCATCGCCTATCCGAAAGTTAAAGTTATCTCGGGATAGTTTACGGTTGGCCAGTTCAGCATCGTCAAAAGCACGTGATTGTGCGGAGTCATTAGCAAACGCGTAAGCAAAATAATCTCCATTTGCGGATTGGTCAAAGATGATAAGGTTATGATTATTCGTGCGGTTTGTTTTTTGGCGCACATAAAAATCACCTGTAAGATTAATGTAGCCCCCATTCGTGCCTAGCGGAAATCCATAATTCGCATTGAATTGTTGCAACTGACCGTCATTGCGCGAAGTGACACCTGTGTTATAGTTTGCGTTGAAAGTGCGTACATTTTTCTTGAGTACAATATTGATCACACCGGCAATGGCATCTGAACCATATTGCGCGGAAGCTCCATCGCGAAGTACTTCAATCCGTTCGATGGCGGATGCAGGTATCGCATTCAAATCCGTTCCTACGGTACCGTTTCCGAAGGTTCCTTGGTTGTTCAACAAGGAAGTGGTGTGTCTGCGCTTGCCATTGATCAATACAAGTGTTTGATCAGGACCGAGTCCGCGCAAGGAAGCTGGGTCAATGTGCTCTGAACCATCGGAGGCAGACTGGCGATTGGAATTGAAAGAGGGCGCTGCATAGGTCAACAATTGGTTGAGATCAAATTGAGGCACCGATTTCTGAATATTTTTTAAATCAATTACATCAACAGGCACCGGTGTATTTAATTCTGTTCGATTGATATTACGGCTGCCCACAATGACCACCTCTTGCAGTTGTTTTAAGTTAGGCACCAACGCTACATTGATTACCTGAGTTTTGATTTCAATTGTTTGTGTGTCAAAGCCCACAAACGATACCGTTAAAAAACCATTGAGAGAATTTACGGTTAGCGAATATCGGCCGTTGGCATCTGAAGTAGTTCCGTTCACCGTTCCACTTTGTTGAATCGATGCGCCTACCAGCGGACTATTATTCGATTGATCCGTAATCTGGCCGGTGATTATTATTTGCGCCCATGCGCTTGTAACGACTATGGAAGCGAATAAAAAAAATAGTACATATTTAATCATATCCTGAATTGTTAAAATAAAAAATGGTTTATTTGGTTGATGATGTTGCTTTGCGAATGGAGATGTTCCATTCGGGGCCAGAGAATACTTTGTATTGTTGAGAGAAATTTCCCTGATTGATCCCCAGCGAAAAATTTAATAGACTGTTTAGATAACCTAGATTTTGTGCTACGCCTACTTCGGCAAAAGTATTTACCAAAGGCACTTCGCCATCGAATACGGGCGTAGTGCCTTTATTAATCGTTACCCGTATTTTATCTGATTTGCTAAGTGCCAATTTTTCGATGGTCGCTTTATTAATGTTAGTCCATACGTTTCCATACTTAATATCCAGCACTGGAATAGTTCCCCTGATCACACCGTTTTCGAAAGTTGGCTTTTGATAAGAAATGCGCACCAGTTCATTAGGTAACTGGGCACCCACTTCTGAAAATTGGATGACACCTGCCGCCAGCCTAGCTCCTGTGAATGCATATACATCGCGGCCATGAAATGTATACGATTGTTCAGAATTTTTCAGGCGGTTTCTAGCCTCATCAATTTCTCTAATCTCGTCAATTCCGAGTTGCTCTGCCACTAACGTGAGTGAACCATTATCTGGCGAAACAAAGTAATGACCCGATTTCGTTTTTAAAACGATGGACTTCCGCAGCGAACCAACGCCAGGATCTACGATGGAAACGAATACAGTGCCTGCGGGCCAATAAGGTGCTGCCTGATGTAATCGATAGGAAGCTTCCCAAATATTGAAAGCGGGGATGGCATGGGTTAAATCAAAAATGGAAATCTTAGGAGATACTGAAAATGCCACACCTTTCATAGCCGCTACTGCACCATCTTCAATACCAAAGTCTGACTGCAGAACCAAAGCTTGCGCTTGGATTTTTGTCATGTTTATGATGAGCGTTAAAGAAAATAATAGAATTACGCAGCGCACACTACTCATACAACATGTTGGGTTTTTGGCAAATATATAAAAC